>NZ_JBDUCX010000226.1:0-11241 GCF_040003245.1 Chthoniobacter sp. | reverse complement strand
CTCTTTCCGCGGCGATCTTTTGCGCTTCCTGGGCCGCGGCTTCCGCGGCCTTTTGATCGTCGGCGAGTTTCTTGCGCTGCGCCACGGCTTCGTCGGCGGCGCTCTTGATCGGCGAGTACGTCTTGCGTTGTTCACCGACGGCTTTTTGCGATTCCGCGACGGCCGCATCCGCCTCCTGCTGTAGTTTTAAAAGATCGGCCCGCGCCTTTTCCGCGGCTTGCGCAACCTGCTTCGCTTTATCCAAGGCCGCTTGTTTGTCCGCGAGCGCTTTGACTTCTTCGGGCACTGGAGTAGCCGGAGCGGGAGTCTGGGGTGCCGGCGTGATCTTGGGCTGGGTGGTCACCACCACCGGCGGAGGTGGCGTGGTGGCCAGCGCGTGCAGTTCCTTCTGCTCCGGCGTGGGCCCAGGTGTGGCCGGCGCGGGTGTCGCCACCGCTACTTCTGCGCCGGATTTTGTCCCTGACGTGGAAAAATGCCAGATGACAGCCGCCAGCAAACACAACGCCGCGATTGCAGCGATTACGATCGGAAAGCGCGACTCCTCGGGATAAAGGCGCGGCTTGAAATCTCCGACGGACGAACGCTCGAGAGTTTTCTTCGGTTCCGGGCGGGCCGGTGGCTGGATCGGTTCCGGTGCCGGCTTTGGCTCGGGCTTCCGGGTCTTCGGAGACACGCCGAGCGCTTTGCTTGGTATGATCTCCACTTCCGGTTCCGGCTCCTCGACAGGAATGATTTTCTCCGCTTCGACTTTCGCCGGAGGACGCGACACCTCCTTCACGGGCGTGGATTCCACTTTCGCCACCGGCACCTCAACGGCCACCGGCAGCGGCGTCGCCGACTTCTCCATCACCGCTGCCGCGGGCGCGACAGGTGTGGGCTCGCTGACCTCCGCCTTGAGGCGCTTCAAGAATTCACTCGCAGTCGGAGGACGATCCTCCGGCGATTTCTGCAAGGCGGCGGCAATCGCTTGCCGCCAGGCCGGCGGTACGTGCAGTTCCGGCTTCCCGAGCGCGGCCACGTCCGCACCGGACGTGGGCGGCGTACCGGCGAGCAGCGCGTAAAGAACCGCGCCGAGCGAATAGACATCGTCCGTGCGGGCAGGGGTGCTTCCCTCCAGCGTTTGCGGACTGGCAAAGGCGCGGCGCGTTTCATCCGCCGTCCCGGCCCGACCGAACGCGTCCTGGATTGTCCGGCTGATTCCGAAATTGGCCACGAGCAATTGCCCCGCTGCGGTGAGAAAAATATTCTGCGGCGCCAGGTCGCGATGCAGGAAATTGATTTTGTGCGCGTCTTCGACGGTCTGCACCAATTGGTAGATCCACGGCTCCATCTCCGCGACCGTCAGTCGTTTGTCCGCCTGCTTCGCCAGGCGCACTGCCAGCGACTCGCCCTCAAAGGCATTCATCGAAATCGCGGCCCACTCCGGCTCCTCGATCAAATCATAGACCCGCAGGATTTGCGGATGAATCAATTGGCGGTCGCGCTTGACGTCCGCCCGCAACTCCTGGAGGGCCCGGCTGTCCTTCGCCACCGCCGCGGGCAGGAAATGCAGGGTGACGTCCTTGCCGAGAACCTCGTCATTGGCGAGCCAGACTTCGGTGCCATCACCGACGCTGACTGGACGTGAAAGCGCGTAGCAACCGGCGAGGGTCTGTCCTTCGGAAAAGCCGGTGGAGGCAGGGGTATCGGGGGACGGATTCGGATCGTTGGTGCTCACGTATAATGGATGGCGCGCATCGTCCCTCGGCCTGCTCGCTCGGGAGCCGCCCGGTCTGGCACGAGCCGCGCGGATGCTGTCGATAGCTTCTTCTCATATTTTTGCCAACAGCAAAGATGAAATGGATTTTTGGCAGGAATCATGCTGCTCACAATTATGAAAATTCTTCTTGCAGCACTGAGTAAATTGTCCATATTCGCTCAAATTTCTAGAATAACGCGCCGTAGTAATACATCGCCACGCTCAAGAAATAGACTTCCACAAACAACCAAACCCGCTATAACAAGGGCCAAACATATGAAGACCTCGTCGCTCGTCCTCTTCGCCTCGGCTGTCTGCACCAGCCTTGTCTTCGCTGCAGATAACGATCCTGCTGCTCGGCAACTCCAAGTGTATCCGAAGAACCTCGCCCGTCAGCACGTCGGGTCGAATCTCTTCCTCTACAACCCGTCCAACCAGACTTACGTGCCTACCGAAGCATCCGCCGCCTGGCTGGATGATGACGTGACCACCGGCTGGCCGGTGCTCGCCGGCAAGCAACATTACCTGATCGCTCTCGCCGAGCCGGAACTCGTTTCCAATTTCAGCGTTTCCGCCAAGGCTGCCGATGGCACCGTCTCGCTCTACGCGGGCGACGAACCCGGCGCCCCCGGCGCGCGTTCGTGGACGCCGCTGGCCCAGAACATCGCGTTCAATTCAATCAACGAAAAGAAGCTCGACCGCCCGTTCACCCGCTTCGCCAAGTACATTCTCATCGAGACCGACCTGACCAACCCAGGTCCGCTCTACAGCCTGTATCTCTACGGGGAAAAGCCATCCACCATCTATGATCTCCGCCAGCGCGAGCAGGCGATCGATGCGCGCGCCATCTTCGGTCAGGTCAATGACAAGACGGCTTTCAATGTGAACGGTCTCTACACCGGCAGCACCCTGGTCTCCGCCAATTCGCCCGATGGTTCGCTCTCCTGGCAGAAGGCGATTGACGATAACCCGGAAACCGGCGTGGCCATCAATGGCTCCACGAACGACCCAGGCGTGGTGATCAAGTATGGCACCACCCAGTCCATCTCGCGGGTCGCTCTCCTCACCGACAGCACCGCGAAGGGCAAGCTCGACTTCTTCGCCATCGATGACGCCGCCCCGACCACCTCGCTGGAAGGCCGCACGCCGACCGTGAGCCTGGTTCTCGATGGTTCGACCAATCGCTCGAGCATCGACTTTCCAGCGGTGCCCGCCTCGAAGATGGCCGTCCGCTGGACGCCCGTCTCGCCGAATGACACCGTGACGATCAAGGAGCTCGCTTCCTTCGGCACCGAGTCGCTGAACACCTTTGAAGTCGGCCTCAAGCCCGAAGCCGTTGCCGCTTATGATCCGGGTGCGCGCTCGATGGGGACCGGCAAGGATGCCAAGGATCCCGTCGCCGAAGGCCCGAACGATCCGAAGGATCCGGCCGAAGTCGCCGATTTCCGTGGCGGCTCGCCTTACCTGCCCGGTGCGCTCGGCTTCCCGCCGAACATCAATCACCGCCTCGTCCGCTTCCTCAGCCAGCAGTAAGCGAGGCGCCCATAGTTTCCAAAAAACGCGAGCTTCACGGCTCGCGTTTTTTGTTTTTGCTGACAGGCTCCCGCGTCCACCGTGTTTCTCTGGTCCGTCTTCACCCACGTCCTGCTGCCCATCCTCGTGATGGTCAGCTTTGGTTGGCTGATCGATCGCCGCAGCCGGCTCGACCTCAGTTCGCTGGTCAAGCTAAACATCTACCTGTTCGTCCCCGCGTTCATCTTCGTGAATGTGGTGGATTCCAATCTCAGCGGGGCCGCCGCGGCGCGCATCATGGGATTCACGGCCTGCATCATCGCCAGCATGTTTGTGCTCAGTGCGCTGGTCGGGCGCGGCCTGCGCTACGAACCCGGGCACACGCGCGCCTTGCAGTTGGCCACGATGTTTTACAACTCGGGTAACTACGGCATCCCGCTCATGGCGCTGGCCTATCCCATTACGGGCCCCCTGCTGCAGGTGTTCATCGTTCTCACGCAGAATATCTGCACCTTCACCGTGGGCCTCGCGCTGGCCGCTTCCACGCATCGCTCCGGCTGGCGCCTGGCCTTGCCGATGCTGCGACAGGTTTCCTTGTGGGCGGTGCTCAGCGCTTTTACCGTGCGGTTCTTTCATCTGCCGGTGCAGCAGGTGCGCTGGCTGTGGGTGCCGCTGCACTACCTCTCCGAGGCGCTCGTGGCCTTCGCCCTCATCACCCTCGGCGTGCAACTTTCGCAAACCCAAGCGCGGCAGAATTTGGCGCGGCTGGGTTGGGCTCTCGGTCTGCGACTGCTCGTGGGCCCGCTCATCGCCGTTGCGCTGGTTCCGGTCTTTGGTTTCACCGGGCAGGACGCCACGATCATGATCGTGAGTAGTTCCTTTCCCACTGCGGTCAACACCGCGCTCATCGCACATGAGTTCCAGGCCGACTCCCAATTCGCCGCCGCCGTGGTTTTTTATTCCACGTTGTTTAGCATGTTCACCGTGACGGTGTTGATCGCGATCTTGCGCTAGTCGCGCACCCCAACCACCCACCGCAAAACTGCTCGCCGCCTCGCATCGCGGCACTAAACTCTTCGCGTGCCCGAACCATTCCTCCTCGCCCAAGGTGCCAGTGAATTGCTCTTCAGCCCGAAGATGGGCAATCGCCACGGCCTCATCGCCGGCGCCACCGGCACCGGCAAAACCGTCACCCTCCAAACGCTCGCGGAAAACTTCAGCGCCCTCGGCGTGCCGGTGTTTCTCACCGACATCAAGGGCGACTTGAGCGGCATCGCCAAGGCGGGCAGCGCCACGCCGAAGATCGCCGAACGCCTCAAGGCGCTCGGCCTCACCGACCACGCCTACACCGCGTATCCCGTCGTGTTCTGGGACATCTTTGGCCAGTCGGGCCATCCGATTCGCGCAACGATCAGCGAGATGGGTCCCCTGCTCCTCGCGCGTGTGCTCAATCTTAACGACACGCAGGAAGGCGTACTCCAGTTGCTCTTCAAGGTCGCGGACGACCATGGGCTGCTGCTGCTCGATCTCGAAGACCTGCGCGAGATGCTGAAATTCATCGCGGAGAACGCCGCGCAGTTCACCGTCGAGTACGGCAATATCAGCACCGCGAGTGTTGGCACCATCCAGCGCGCGCTGCTGCAACTCGATCAACAGGGTGGCTCGAAATTCTTTGGCGAACCCGCGCTCAACCTCGACGATTTCATCCAGACCGGCCTCGATGGCCGGGGCGTGATCAATATCCTCGCCGCCGACCAGCTCATGCAAAGCCCGCGCACGTACGCGACCGCGCTGCTTTGGCTGCTCAGCGAACTCTTCGAGCGGCTGCCCGAAGTCGGCGACCTGGATAAGCCGAAGCTCGTCTTTTTCTTCGACGAAGCGCACCTGCTTTTCACCGATCTGCCCAAGGAAATCGAAGACAAGATCGAGCAAGTCGTCCGGCTCATTCGCTCGAAAGGCGTCGGCGTGTATTTCATCACCCAAAACCCGATCGATATTCCCGAGCGTATCCTCGGCCAGCTCGGCAACCGCGTGCAGCATGCGTTGCGCGCCTTTTCACCACGCGATCAAAAAGCGGTGCAAAGCGCCGCGGAAACCTTTCGGCAGAATCCGAAGCTCGACGTCGCCCAGACGATCACGCAGCTCGCCGTGGGCGAAGCGCTCGTCTCGCTCCTCGATGAAACGGGCACCCCGGCGATCGTCGAGCGCGCCTTGATCGTCCCGCCCCATGGCCAGATCGGTCCCATCACCGCCGCCGAGCGCGACGCGATCATCAAGCAATCGGTCCTCTACGGCACTTACGAAAATGCGGTGGACCGCGAAAGCGCCGCGGAAAAATTACAGGCCCGCGCGGCCGAACGGATCGGCGCCCCCGTCGCGGCTCCCGCGACTCCGGATCAGCCCCGTCCCCTTCCCGGCGCCACTCCGACCGGCCAGCCGGCGACCGCAGGCGGCGGTCTCATGGGCACCATCGGCACTCTCCTTTTCGGCAGCACCGGCCCGCGCGGCGGCAAGCGCGAAGGATTGCTCGAGATGATGACCAAAAGCGCCGCTCGCTCCGCCACGTCCCAAGTCACCCGCCAGGTCATGCGCGGCGTGCTCGGCGGCATCTTCGGTAACAAGCGGTAAGGTGAGGCGCCAGATGGCGCGCCGCTCCTACGACTCCACGCCCTTCGTCCCCGAATGGCGTCCCGTGATCAAGCGCGCGCCGCGACCGTAGGTGAAATAGGCGTACGCCCAATTCATGAAAACCAGCAGCCGGTTGCGGAAGCCGATGAGGAAAAGGATGTGCACGAACAACCAGGCCAGCCAGGCCAGCCACCCGGAGATGTGCAGGAAGCCGGCATCCACCACCGCCTTGTTGCGGCCGATGGTGGCCATGGTGCCCTTGTCGAAATAATCGAAGCGCTGCGTCCAGCCGCCGGCCAGCAGGATCTTGATCTGCCGCGCGACGTGGCGGCCCTGCTGCATGGCCACGGGCGAAAGTCCCGGCAGCGGCGTCTCGCCGCCGAAATGCGCGAGGTCGCCGATGACGAACACATCGCGATATCCAGGGATCGAGCAATCCTCCTTCACGATCACCCGCCCCTGCTTGTCCAGCGGCACGCCGAGGGTCGCCCCGAGCGGTGACGCCGCATTGCCCGCCGCCCAGATAACGGTTCGCGCGGGAATCTTTTCGCCGCCCTTCAGCGTCACTCCCTCCTCGTTGATCTTCTCGACGAGCGTCCGCAGCCGCACTTCCACGCCGACATCGAACAATTGCCGGCGCGCACTCTCCGACAAATCCGACGCGAATTGCGGGATCACGCGCGGCGCATTTTCGAGGAGCAACACACGGGCTTGCGAAGAATCGATGTGGCGGAAGTCTTTCACCAGCGTGACGCGGGCGATCTCCGCGATGGCGCCAGCCATCTCCATTCCAGTCGGCCCGCCGCCAACCACCACGAAAGTCATCGCCGCGCGGCGCTCGTCATCGTCGTCGGTTTTTTCGGCGATCTCGAAGGCGAGCAGCATCCGCCGCCGAATCTCGAGCGCGTCATCGAGGCTCTTCAACCCCGGCGCAAATTTCTCCCATTTGTCGTGCCCGAAATACGAATGCCGCGCGCCGGTGGCGAGGATCAGAAAGTCATAGTCGATCTCGCCGTCGGTGGTGACGACCCTCTTGCGATCCACATCGACGCGCTGCGCCTCGCCCATGATGACCTCGGTGTTGTCCTGCTTGCGCAGGATGTGCCGCAGCGGCTCGGCGATATCCGCTGGCGATAGCGCCGCCGTCGCCACCTGGTAAAGCAACGGCTGAAAGAGATGGTGGTTTTGCCGGTCGAGCAGCGTCACGCGGACATTGGTCTTCCGCAGCGCCTTGGCGGCCTCGAGCCCGCCGAAGCCGCCACCGATGACGACGACGCGGGGCAAATTGCGTTGATGCACTTTCATATAATTCGTGCCGACGCCTGCACTCTACCACAGAAACGACCCGCTTGTGAAATATTTCACAAGTAGCCCATCTCCCGCTTACCGCACCACTTCCGGTTCTTCCTCCGGCTGCTTGAGCACCTTCTGCACGGCCCGCAGCAATTTCTCGGCGGTGTACGGCTTGTCCAGAAAGGTCTTCACACCCATGCCCTCGAGAATCACGACGTTTTCCTTTTGCATGTGGCCGCTGGAAACGATCACCCGCACCTTGGGATCCACCTTGCGCAGCGAGCGCACCAGCGTCACGCCATCCATCTGTCCCATGGCCAGGTCGGTGATGACCAGCTTGATCTCCGCCCGCCGTTGGAAATACAAGGCGAGCGCATCACTGCCGTCCTCGGCGGTATAGGCGCGATAGCCGTTGGCGCTGAGCGTGCGCACCAGCGCCTCGCGGATCGGCGGCTCATCATCCACCACCAGCACGAGTTCGCCGTTTCCGCGCTCGATTGGGACTTCCTCCTTCGCCGTGTCACCCGTCTTCTTTTCCTGGCTGGCGGGGAGGAAGACACTGAACGTCGTTCCCACCCCCAGCTCGCTCTGCACGGTAAGAAATCCGCCGTGGCTTTTCACGATGCCGATGACCGTGGCCAGGCCGAGCCCGGTCCCCTTGCCCACCTCCTTGGTGGTAAAGAACGGATCGAAAATCTTCTCCATCGTTTCCGGCGACATGCCGCTGCCGGTATCGGAAGCGCGCAGCACCACGTGCGGGCCGAGCTGTGCGCCCGGGTTCATGCTCGCGAAGTGCGCATCGATGTCCACGTTCTCCGCGCCCAGGCGGATGCTGCCACCCTGCGGCATGGCGTCGCGCGCGTTCACGCACAGGTTGAGCAGCACCTGGTGCAACTGCGTCGCGTCGCCCATCACGATCCAGAGATCGGGTGGAAAATGCGTCTGGATATCGATGTTCCGCGGGAATGTCTGCGCCATCACCTTGGCCAGTTCGCTCACCAGATGCTTGAGCTGGAGCAACACGCGTTCGCCTTCCACCCCGCGTGCAAAGGTCAGCACTTGCTTCACGATCCCAGCGCCGCGCTCCGCGCTGCCTTCGATGATGCTCAGCATTTTCAGCGTGTCCTCGTCCTCGAACTCTTTGCGCAGAATGCCGCACGACATGAGGATCGGCGACAGGATGTTGTTCAAGTCGTGCGCAATGCCGCTGGCCAGCGTCCCGATGCCCTCGAGCCGTTGCGCGCGCAGGAATTGCGACTCGAGCTTCTTCGTCTCGGTCACGTCGGTATCGATCACCAGCACCGACTTCGGGTTGCCGTCGTCGTCGCGCACCAGCGTCCAGCGGCTGTTCACGATGATCGTGCGCCCATCCTTGCTCTGGTGATTGAGCTGGCCGATCCAAAAGCCGATTTTCAAAAGCTCGATCTCCGCCTCGTAGTGCCGTTCCTTGACGAAGGTCTCGAGCGTTTTCGTGCCGATCATTTCTTCGGTCGTCCAGCCGTAGAGCCGCTCCGCTCCCTGGTTCCAAAAAAGGACGTTGTTATCGAGGTCGCGCACGATGATCGCATCGGAAGCGAGATTGAGCAGATTCGCCTGCTCGCGGTTGCGGCGCTCGGCGCGCCGCTGCTCGGTGCGGTCCAGCGTGAGCACGAGCACGGCATCGCGGCCGCCGAACGGAATCTCATGCCAGGTGCTCTCCACGAAAAGCGTCGCGCCATCCTTGCGTTTGTGCTGCCAGGCAGTGCTCGCCCCGTGCTTCAAATCATCGCTCGCTTCCCCCGCGTCCTCCATCGGCGTGGCGATTTGGTCCATCGTCATCTGGAAAAATTCCTCCCGCGAGTAGCCGTATTTTTTTAAAGCGGCATCATTTACGGCCACGAAAGCAAGCGACGTGGCATCCACCACCCACATGGGCAAAGGGTGCTGGTGGAAGAGTAATTGGAAACTGGCCTCCGACTCCAACTGCGGCGAAACCGGTGATTCTAACAGAGTAGCCATGCGTCAGGAGCAGGCCAGCCGCGCGGGTTCGCCGACGAAGTTTGAGAATGGGCAGCACATATCCAAATATAAGAAAGCCAGAGCCATGCCACAGCCAAGGCTCCTTTTCTCTGAAAAAGGCTGGCTAATATCCCAAATAGTTCTTGGCCGCACTCGCGACCACTCCTATTTTCGCCAACCCATGCATCCCGAAATCCAAAAGGCGGTCGACGCCGGCAAGCTGTCCTCAGCCGCCGGTCAGGTCCTCGATCAACTCCAACCCGGCACGTACGTCATTCACAAGAGCTGGGGTTTCGGCCAGATCGATTCGCTGAATTTTTTGGTCAGCCAGATGACCATCAATTTCAAGACGAAGAAGGCGCACGCGATGCAACTCCAGTACGCCGCGGAGTCTCTCCAGCCCATCACCCCCGACCACATCCTCGCCCAGAAAGCGTCCGATCCCGCGGCGGTGAAAGCGCGCGCCAAGGAAGATGCTGTCGGCCTCGTCCGGGCGATCCTCAACAGCTTCGGTGGCAAAGCCACGCAGGATCAAATTGCGCAATCGCTCTCCCCCGAGGTCTTCAACGAAAACGAATTTAAGAAATGGTGGGAGGCCACCAAGAAGGCGCTGAAGAAGGACGGCCACTTCGCGGTCCCCGCGAAGAAGACCGACCCGGTCGAGTTGCGCGAAGCGGCCGTCTCGCACGCCGATCAGTACCTCGAAGCCTTCAACAACGCCCGCCAGCTCAAGGACCAGCTCAACGCCCTCGACCAGATCGTCAAGAATCTCCCTGAGTTCAGCGATCCCGCCACGCAGCTTTCCGCCGCCGCCAGCCTGGCCGATGACCAGGCCCGCAAAAACCAGCGCCTCAATCCCGCGCAGGCCCTCGAATTCCTGCTCACCCGCGACGAGCTCGTCGAAAAAGTGCCCGCCCTCGCCCGCAGCGCGGAAGCGCCGACCGTCGCGCAATTCCTGCGCGATGAAAAGCGCCGGCTCACCGGCCTCATCGGCGATCTTCCCGCCGCCAAGCAGAAGCGCGCCCTCAGCGTCATCCCCGATGCCTTCGGCGACGAGTGGATCGGCGTGGCCCTCGATCTCGTCACCCGCGGCAGCACCCGTGTCGTCTCCGAGGCTGCCCGGCTGCTCGAGGAAAAGAACCAGGTCGACGCGCTGGTCACCGGTCTCGACCGCGCCATTCGCGAACACTCCATCACCTCCGAGGCCTTGCTCTGGCTCGGCAAGGAACGCGAGGGCATCTTTGCCGATCTCATGAATCCCCGCCTGCTCAGCGCCATCATCGGTGCGCTGGAACGCGATCAGTTCGACGAGACGAAGCGCGACCGCCGCCTTCACGATCTTCTGCTCAACGACAAGGAAATGCTCACCGATCTGCTCACGACCGCCGCGCACGAAGAGCTGCGCGACATCATGCAGAAGCTCATGCGCACCCCGGTTTTCGAAGAGCTCAACAAGCGCTCCCTGCTCGGCCGCATCATCCGCGTCTATCCCGAAATGCAGGCCCTCGTCTCCGGCGACAGCGACGCCAAGCCGCAGACCTTCATCGTCTCGTGGGAAAGCCTCGAGAAGAAGCAGGCCGAACTCGAGGACCTCGTGAAGCGCAAGATCCCCGAGAACGTGCGGGAAATCTCCATCGCGCGCGAACACGGCGATCTGCGCGAAAACTTCGAGTTCAAGGCCGCCAAGGAAATGCAGCGCGTCCTTTCCCGCCGCCGTTCCGAGACCGAGCGTGACCTCGGCATGGCCCGCGGCACCGACTTCGCCAATCCCGACACCGCCCAGGTTTCCATCGGCACCATTGTCACGCTCAAGGAACCCAGCTCCGGCAGCTCCGACGTCTACACCATCCTTGGCGCGTGGGACGGCGATCCCGACAAGAACATCGTCAGCTACCAAAGCGCGCTCGCACAGGCCCTCATCGGCCACAAGGTCGGCGAGCAAGTCTCCCTGCCCACCGAGCACGGCGACCGCACCGCCGTGATCGCCAGCATCGAGCCGTACAAGAAGTAGGGCTTCCTGAGCCTGTATCGATTTTTCGGACAGAATTGGGTAAGCTGAAGCAGACGACTTC
>NZ_JBDUCX010000225.1:0-11258 GCF_040003245.1 Chthoniobacter sp. | reverse complement strand
GAAGATTAAACCCGAACTGCTCGTGCTTCTCATCGCCCTGCTGGCGGTGGCGGCCAAGCTCTATTGCGCCGCCACGACCTACGGCACGGTGGACGTCATTCTCTATTACGGTTTCGCGAAAAACATCGTCCACGAGGGCGTGGTCAACACCTACCTGCACGACCGCATTTTCAATCATCCACCGCTCTTGGGGAACTACCTGGGCTTCGCTTATCAACTGGCCGGCGGCACCGAGACGACTCCGGCCAGCGGTCAACGCTTTGCCTTTTTCCACCGTCTGCCCGGCATCCTTGCCGATTTCTCGGTCGTGCTGCTGTTGCTCTGGATTCGCCGCCAGACGGGGCGGCCGCCGTGGTGGGCCATCGCCGTGCTCGCGGCGAGCCCGGTGTCGTTCATGATCTCTGGCTATCACGGGAACTACGACCCGCTGATTCCGCTCGGGCTCACGCTGACGGTGATCGCCTGCATGCAGCGCCGTGCTTTGCTCGCTGGCGTGCTGCTCGCCGTCGCCTGCCAGGTGAAGATCATCCCCTTGCTCATGAGCCCGGTGCTCTTTTTCTACTGGTGGCAGCAGGGTCGGGACAAAGCCTGGACCTTCATGGCCGCCACCGTCCTCACGCTGCTCCTCTGCTGGAGCGCACCGCTTCTCGCCGCGCCGGAGATCTTCACCCGTCAGGTGCTCGTCTACAACAGCATCTGGGGCTGGTGGGGTATCACCTACCTGCTGAATATCAGCGGCATCGATGGCTTGGCGGGCATGGTCTCGCTTAAGCCGCTCAGCCCCTCCCAGGCGCTGGTCACGCAAACGCTCAAGTTCCTCGTCATCGCCGGCACGCTTGTGCTCGCCTGGCGGCGCCGGAAAGCCGCCCCCGCTGAATTGCTGGCCACCATGGGCCTCGTCTGGGGGCTCTTCTTCACCTTTGCGCCGGGCTTCGGCGTCCAGTACCTGGCGTGGGTCAGCCCATTCCTGCTCTTCTATTCCACCCGCTGGTTCCTGGCCTTCACCGGCTCCGCGTCGGTGGCCCTCTTCATCTTCTATAACACCATCTCCAACGGCATCCCTTGGCAAAAAGGCTTCGGCCTCGAGCGTCTTTTTGGCATTTGGGGGCCACCGCTCCTGCTTCCATGGGTCGTCTTCGTCGCCTTCATGATTGCCTCCCGCTGGGAGTTCGGGATCGGCGCTGCGCCGGTGGCCGAAGAGTCACCAGACGCCGCGGCGACTGCGCCGGAGCAGACGGAGACGCCCGCGGCGCTGTCCTCGTAGGGGGCGTGTCCTCACGCGCCGGGGGATTCGGCCCCCGGAAACGCTATTTTTGGGCGCAGAAATCAACTTTTCCGCAATGGAGCCAATGGAACCAATGGAGCCAATGGAGCCATGCACATTTTGCGGCGAGTCATGGCACACTTCCCTGCATGAACTCCGACGCTTTTCCACTCCGCCCGCCATGGCAAGGTCGCTCACTGCCGCCGGCCATTCGCGAGGAACTCAAGCAAGGCTCCGGCGAAGAAAAGGAAACCGATTTAAGGTGCCTTAAGCCCCCTTAAGCCGATTTAAGGTGCGAGTTTTTTTCACGGAGGCTGGATCGTGAAGCGAGGCCGAATCACGCCGGCGCATCGGTACACGTGAATACGCGATCGAATCGGAAATACATCCAGGCACCTACGGCGGTTGCCGCCGGATCGACGGTAAAGCGCTTACGCCTGCTCTTCGGTAGCGTCGTCGTCGTCCTCGTCGTCGTCCGCCTCGTCCTCGAGGGGGGGGAGATCGTGGTCGCTATAAAAGTGGCGTTTGCGCTTGTTGGAAGGCAGCGGCGCGAGCGTCATCGTCACGCTCTTGCCCATCAGCTTGGCCGCCATCTCGACGTTGGCCATGGTCGTGAGGTCGTTTCTGACGCGCTCCATCAGTTTCATGCCCAAGTCCTGGTGCGCCATTTCGCGACCGCGGAATTGCAATTGCACCCGCACCTTGTTGCCCTTGTCGAGGAACTCCTCCGCGTGCCGCATCTTCGTCACGTAATCGTGCTCGTCGATGTTCACCCGGAACTTGATTTCCTTGAGTTTGCTCCCCGCGTTCTTCTTCTCCTTCTCATGCTTGGCCGCTTCGTACTTGAACTTGCCGAAGTCCACGATGCGGCACACGGGAGGGGTGGCATTGGCTGCGACCTCAACGAGATCGAGCCCCATTTCCTGCGCCTTGCGGATGGCGTCTGAAAGCTTCATGACACCAAGTTGTTCACCAGACGCAGCGAGAATCACACGCACCTCGCGGGCGCGGATTCGACCATTAACACGATTTTGGATTTGAATAGGGAGACTCTCTTTCTACGCGAGCGGGGAGCGGGTGCACGCGCAGTGTTTAAACTTCTCAGTTCGCAGTTTTCTTTGCGGCTTGGCGGAAAAATCCACGGCCGAAGCTCCGGCATCACCGCGCTTGCGAAGGCGTTCCCGGCGATGAGGCAACGCGGCTATGCGCCGCTCACCCGAGCGTTCCATGTAACGAACGTACGGGCTACGGGCAAGGTGAATCTTGCGCCGGACTGCATTAGTTAATGGGAGCGGGCCGACGAAGGCCGGCCGTTTTCGGTGGCATCGCCGGCCCGGGAGCGCCGCAGGTGCGAAGAACCCGCCCGAATCGGGCCGAAACAAGTAAGTAAATACGCGTAGACTACCGCTGCCGCCTGTGCGAATAATTTCCCGGCCACCGGCCAATGTGCCATCTGGGGTCACTCACAAGCTGCCTCAGAGCCGGTTCATAGCCAGCCTTTGGTCGGTGCGCCACCTTTCAACCCCATGGTGTGGAGTGGGGGAGCGCCTCGCTATTTCCGCGCCGGAAAGAGCCTCCGCCATTCGTCGTTGGTCATCCGCGGCGCCCCGTCAAGCGAGCCAGTCGACAGGCCGGTCGTTTTCAAGGATTTGGTTTGTAGCGCGGTGGTGGTGGACTTTTGGGAGTTGGCGTCCCGGGTTGGCGCGCTGGACGGAGCCGAAACGGCAGGGTGATTGGACGAGGCTCCTGTCGGCGAGACGTCCACATCCGCCTCCTTGAGCAATTGCGTGAGCATCGCCTGGATTTGCGGCGTCAGTTTGGCCACTTGGGAATGTTGCGCCTGATCCCCGGGGGCAGACTGAGAGAGGAGGGTGGACACGAGCGTCATCAACGAGGCGGCCGGGTCGTTTGAAGCCCCCTGAGGTGCGCGCTCCGTCTCTCCAGCCTTGATCATTTGCGTGATCATCGTCTGGACTTGCGGTGATAGTTGCGGTTCCTCCCGGTGCGCAGACGGTGTGAAAACTTTGGTCGCAAGCGCCATCAATGAAGCCATCGTGTTGTCCGTGGGTCCTTCTGCTCGCAGGTCCACACCCGGAGTCCTGGGCGCCTTCGTGTCCATCGCTTGAATTTGCGGGAGGACCGCGTTGGCCAGGGCCATCAATGGAACCAGCGGGCTGGCCGAGGATGCCCCCGCCGCCACGTCCACATCCGTTGCTTTGCGCAGATCCGCGAGCATCGCCTGAATCTGCGGCGTCAGCTTCTCCGCTTGGGACATGTGGGATTCATCCCCGGGGGAGCAGAGCGCAAAGACGGTGGTGGCGAGGACCGTCGCGGAAACAAAAGAAAGCGTGGGCATAGGTTCGGCTGGGTTGGTGGTCGCCGCTGATGGAAAGACACCTTCGTGAAGACCGTGTGTGCGCGATAGCGAATTTTTGTTAAGGAAGTGTAAATCTAATCCCGCCCGTCACGCGACCCGCTAATCTCCTCCCCGAAATACCGATGAACTCCTCCCCGCCATCGACCCGCCCGCGCCTGCTCGTCATCGACGACGACCGCAAGCTCTGCCGGCTCATTGCCGACTATCTCGACCCGCTCGGCTACGATGTCACCACTGTGCACACCGGCCCCGACGGGGTGGAGCGCGCCACCGCCGAGGCCTGGCAGGCCATCATTCTCGATCTCATGCTGCCGGGGCTCGATGGCTTTGAAGTGCTCAAGCAAATCCGCCGCACCAGCGACGTGCCCGTGCTGATGCTCACCGCACGCGGCGACGAGGCGGACCGTATCGTCGGCCTGGAGATCGGCGCCGACGATTATCTGCCGAAGACTTTTTCTTCGCGCGAATTGCTCGCCCGCATCCGAGCCGTCACGCGCCGCACCGCGCGTACGCCCGCCGCGCTGAAGGATTCCGACGCCGAGATCGTCATCGACAAGCTGCGCATCAATCCCGGCTCGCGCACCGCCGCGCTCGACGACCAGGCGCTCGTGCTCACGCCGGTGGAGTTCGAGTTGCTACTCTCGCTGGCCCGCGCGAAGGGCCGCGTGAAAACGCGCGATCATCTCCTCGAGCAAATCCGCGAGCGCGAATACGAAGTCTTCGATCGCTCCATCGATGTCCATATCTCCGCCCTGCGCAAAAAGCTCGGCGACGACCCGAAGACGCCGCACTTCATTCGCACCGTCCGCGCTGCGGGCTACATGCTCATCGATCCCGATGCCGACACCTACTGATCATCCGCCGCTGCGCGGGGTGCGCTTCCCCCTCTCGGTGAAAATCCTCATGTGGTTCTTCCTGAACCTCGCTTTTCTCGGCGGGGCCGGATGGCTGGCCGCGCGCGGCCAGCTCCGCATGGGGCTCGATTCGCTCATCGCGGGTCCGGTCAATGATCGCTTGCAGACCATGGGAGCGGTGGTCTCCCAGCAGCTCAATGAACGGCCTCCGGCCCGGTGGGATCAAATCCTGCAAAACACGGCCAATGCCTACCACCTGCAAGTGGCTCTCTTTCGCAACGACGGCGGGCTCGTCGCCGGCCACCTCGAACTCCCCGAGGAAGTGCGCAATCGCCTCCGCGAGATCCGCCCCGGGCGCCGCCCGGAAGATCCGCCTCCTCCCAATGGCGAGCGTGGTGAGCCACCCCCGCGGCGCGACGGTCCGCCGGGCGACCCGTCGCCCGATGCTCCACGCCGCAACGGCGAGCCTCCGCCCAATGGGGAACGCTCTCCCAATGGCGAGCGTCCACCACCCCGGCCACCCCCCATGGCCATCCAGGGCAGCTTTCCCAAGATGATGCTGCACACCAGCGCCCCCAGTCTCTACTGGGTGCTCATCCGCATGCCGGTCGTGGACCGCCACAAGCCTTCGCCCGCGCCAACCACGCTCATCCTTGCCACGGATTCCTTGCGCGGGGGCGGGTTGCTTTTCGATTACCGGCCCTGGCTCATCGGTGGCGGCATCGTGCTTCTCGTCTCGGTACTGCTGTGGGTGCCGCTGGTGCGTGGCATCACCCGCACCCTGCGGCAAATGACCGGCGCGGCGGAGTCCATCGCCCGGGGCCGCTTCGACACGCATTTGGACATGCGCCGGTCGGATGAACTGGGGCGGCTCGGCAGCGCGCTCAATCATATGTCCGCCCGCTTGCGGGAATTCTTCACCGGCCAAAAACGCTTTCTCGGCGACATTGCCCACGAGCTCTGTTCCCCGCTGGCCCGCATGGAAATGGCGCTCGGCATTCTCGATCAGCGGGCCGATGAAAAGCAGCGCAATTATGTGGCGGACGTGCGCGAGGAGTTGCGCCACATGTCTGAGCTCGTGCACGAACTCCTCTCCTTTTCCAAGGCCGGCGTGGGCGGCAAGAATGTGGAATTGGTGCCGGTGTCGCTGGCTGAACTCACGGGACGCGTCGTCGCCCGTGAAACCAAGGAGCGCGGCGGCGTGGTCGTCGATGTTCCCAGTACCCTCACCGCGCTCGCCGAGCCCGATCTCTTGGGTCGCGCCCTCGGCAATGTCATCCGCAACGCCCTCCGCTACGCCTCGCCCACCAGCGCCGCTTCCGAAAGTTATTCCTACCGCCCCACGGTGCAAAGCGACGGCCGCCCCTCCGGCCCCATCACCGTTTCCGCCCGCGACTGCGGCGAGCACATTTCCCTGCTCGTCACCGATTGCGGCCCCGGCGTCCCCGAGGAAGCGCTCCATCGCTTGTTCGACCCTTTCTTCCGCCCGGAATCCGCGCGCACCCGCGAAACCGGTGGCACCGGCCTCGGCCTCGCTATCGTGCGCAGTTGCGTGGAAGCCTGCGGCGGTTCCGTCGCCGTGCGCAACGTGAAACCCAGCGGCCTCCAGGTGGAGTTCGAACTGCGCTGCGCCCCATCCCAGCCCGATCCCAAAATCCGTCTGGCTGCCGTCACGGCATAGCGGGGCGACCGCCGACAGGCGGCCGAAAACCCCGTCATCCTGATCCCGCGACTGCGGGAGAAGAATCTCTGATTTCGCTCTGGCATCTTCCGCGTCGCTGTGTCCACGAGCACTGCATAATCTTTGACCGTACTGACGAATGACAGGACTAAGACGTACCGCTAAAACGGATCACCCCAAAACATGAACCGCCTCCTCCCCGTCCTCCTTTTCACTGTCGGCTCCCTCTGCCTCGCCCAGGAAAAAGCACCCGCGCCTGCCAAGGAGCGCACTCCCGCTGACGGCCCGTTCATCCCCGCACCCGCTCTGTCCGGTGGCATCGTCCTCGCGCTCTATCCGAAGGATTCACCGCTGCTCAACCACGAGCGCATCCACGAAGCGGAACGCTACAACACCAGCGGCAAGAGCGCGGACAAGCTCCTCAACACCCTCAATATTCACAATCCCACCATCGAGGTGCACCTCGCGCCGGGCGATCCGCCGAACACCGGCGCGGCCGTCATCGTCGCGCCGGGCGGTGGGCACAAGATCCTCTGGGTCGGGCCGGAGGGCTACGACTTGGTGCCATTCTTCGCCAAGCTCGGTGTCTCAACCATCGTCCTGCGCAATCGTCTCCGCGTCGATGGCTACGAGCCCACTGTCGATGCGGTCAACGACGCCTTTCAAGCCATTCGCCTCGTGCGCAGCCACGCGGCGGAATGGAAGCTCGACCCGGCGAAAATCGGCATGATCGGCTTTTCCGCCGGAGGCGAACTTTCTGCACCGACCGCGCTCTTCTTCGATGACTTTGCGCAGAAGAATGCCGCCCCCTCCGATCCGCTCGCGAAGGTCTCTCCGCGTCCCGATTTCGTCGGTATCATCTATCCGGGCCCCACGCCTTTCACCAAGGCGCCCGAGACGCCGATCCCCGCCAATGTCCCCCCGAGTTTCATCGTCTGCGCTGGCTCAGGCGACCAGGTACACGCCGTCTGGGCGACCGAGTATTTTACGCCGATGCTCAAGGCCGGCGTACCCAACGTCGAGATGCACATCTACGGGCGCGGCACGCACGGCGGCGCGGTCAGTGCGCGCGGTGGCATCCCGTTTGGCACCTGGCAGGATCGCTTTGCCGAATGGTTCCGCGACCTCGGCTTCCTCGAAGCGCCCGGCACCGAAACCAAAGCCGCCCATGAAGTGGCTGCCTACGCGAAGAAGCACGCGAAGTAAACGGCGCCATCACCGCCGCTGCGACACCAACCATTCCACCTCGCCCGCATCCTTCTGGCCCTCAGGCGGCCGACTGGTTGCCCCATTCGTTTTTCACCACCGTCCTGGTGGCCAGCGTACGCTTTAGCACCAGAATTTCCGTATCCTTTGCATTGATCCTGTTGCGCAACGCCGTCACCTGATTTTGTTTTTTGGCGAGCAGCTTCCTCGGGGTCAGGTAAAACAAATGCGCCGCCCACACGCCGCCGTAGGCCACCGTAATTGCCGCCAGCCCGACAAAGACCGAGAAGCCGATGTGCACGAGCGTGTCCGTCCCCCACCAGCAAAACCCGAGAAACGCTGCGACCATGAAAGTGGCGTTCGCGAAGACAATGGACCGGGCGCTTCTCTCGAGCACAAAGGACCACGCATCGGTCCCCGCCGTCTTCCACAAATGTGCCTCGTAATTCTGCGTATTCCGCTGACGCGCCTTCTCCGAGGACGAGTCCTGGAGTAGCATTTCCGGCATTCGTCTCGATACGCCGGATCATTCGTTTTTGCAACTCCCCATCCGCTGAGAAATCTCCAAGCGCCCACGGACCAATGCCTTCCGGCGCTTTATTTTTTTTCCGCACAGCGCTGGCGCCATTCCTCATCCGCGCCCGCCTCGACGCGCTCGCGTCGCGCCCGCCATTGCGCGATGATCCGGCAGCAATGACCCACGGTGAACGAGTTTTGGTAGCCCGGCATTCCGCATTCCAAGCGATTCTCCTGACCGAGAACGCCGCCGGGATGCGGACGCTTCGCTTTGGCGCCGGCGGGCATTCCCAAAGCGTGATCAAGGTGGACGATCCCCGGCACCTGGAATTGCCCTACGCTCGCGTCCTGCCTGCGTGTCTGGCATTCGTGCGGAACCCGCTTCGCGTTTTGATTGTCGGCCTGGGTGGCGGCACGATTCCACGATTTCTGCACAGCCACTTCCCGCAGATGAGGATCGATGTTGTCGAACTGGATCAGGAAGTTTTGAACGTGGCCAGGGAGCACTGTGGATTCGAGGAAGACGAGAGGATGCGCGTGTCTGTGGACGATGGCAGAGATTTCATTGAGGCGAGCGCTGGCGGCTACGACATCATCATCCTCGACTGTTTCGACGCCGAAACGATCCCCCCGCATCTGGCCACCTTGGAATTTCTCCACCGGGTGCGCCGCACGCTGTCTCCCGGCGGAATGGTCGTCGCCAACATCTGGGGCCGCGCCTCGAATCCTCTCTACGCCCACATGCTCCTCACGTACCGCGCCGCCTTCGCCGATGTTTATGTCTTCGACGTGCCCCAGCCTGGCACCAAGCTGTTCGTCGGCCTTCCCGCGAAACGGGAGATGTCGCGTGAGGAAGTCATCGCCACCGCCCGCGAAATCTGCCGGCGTCACCAGTTCGGCTATGATCTCAGCGCCTCCATCGCCGGCTTCCGAGACGCCGCCCTCGAAACCGCCCGCGGCGGCTCCGTGTTGCGGGATTGATCAGCGCGGGGGAACTCCACCGCCCAATGCTAGGCCGGATCGCGACCTTCCGCCACGCTTCGCACTTCCGTAGTCGAAGTCAGGTCGATCGCCCGTCGGGCCAGCGATTGGAGGTCGCCGTGGCGGGCTGCCCGGATCGTGGACTTGATTGCGGGAATTCGCGTGGGATTGAGGCTCAATTCGTCCACCCCGAGTCCGATGAGCAGACGCGCGGCGGTCGGGTCGGACGCCGACTCTCCGCAGACGGCGACATGTTTTCCGCGCCGATGTGCTTCGGTGACGATCTGCTCGATCATCCGCAAAACCGCGGGATGGAGCGCATCTTGAAAGCGCGCGAGCGCCGGATTGCCGCGATCGGCGGCGAGCACGTATTGCGTGAGGTCGTTGGTCCCGATGCTGAAGAAATCCGCCTCCACGGCGAATTGGTCGCTCAGCATCGCCGCGGAGGGAACCTCGACCATGATGCCGGTGGAAATGGGCCACGCGTGAGGGACGCCGGATTGAGCGAGCACGCGATGCGCTTCGTCGAGCGCCGCGCGGGCTTCGCGAAGCTCGGACAGCTCGGTGATCATCGGGAACATGATCCGAAAATCACCGCCGTCGGCCGCCCGCAGGATGGCGCGGAGCTGGGTCTGGAATAATTCCGGCCGGCTCAGGCAAACACGGATGCCGCGCTCGCCGAGAAAGGGATTGGCCTCGCGTGGCAGGCCGAGATAGGGGGCTTCCTTGTCGCCGCCAATATCCAGGGTGCGGATAACCACGGGGCGAGTGCCCATCGTTTCACGCACCTGACGCAGCGCGGCGAATTGTTCGTCCTCACTCGGCGCGTCCTGACGGTCGATAAAGAGAAACTCGGTGCGAAAAAGTCCCACGCCCTCCGCCCCGCGTTCTAGCGCGGCCGCGGCTTCGCCGACCCGGCCAAGGTTGGCGGAGATCGCGACGGTGCGGCCATCGGTGGTCACGGCGGCTTCGTGCCGAATCCGGGCAGCTTCCTCGGCGGCGATGCGCTGGGTCTCCATCCGCGTGCGCAAGGCCTCAATTTTCGCCGATGGCGGATCGATCCACAGTTCGCCCGTGTCCCCATCGAACGCCGCCGTGGCAGCCGCGGCGCCGATTCGCGGAAAAGTTGCTCGCGCATGAGCGATGGCCGGGACGCCACGGGCGCGCAGCAGGATCGCGGCGTGCGAAGTTCTGCCGCCTTGAAGGCAGATGACACCCAGCACGTTTTTGGAAAGCGCGGTCACTTCCGCCGGCGCGAGATCGTCCACGACGAGAATGCCGGCCTGGGGGAGATCGCCGACGCGAGGCCGGGCGACGCCCAGTGCCGCAAGGACCCGCACGCCGATGTCGCGCACATCCGCGGCGCGCTGGCGCAGATACTCGTCGTCCAGTTGTGCATAGTTTGCCGCGACCTCCTGATAAGCATTCGCCCACGCGCGGGCCGCGTTTTCGCGGTGCTCGCGGATCGCCGCCTCGGCGCGGTGGAGTAAGTCGGGATCTTCGAGCAGGAGCGCCTGCGCGGCGAAGATCGCAGCTTCATTCTTACCCAATGTGCTTCGCAGCGCGGTTTGCTCCCGGGCAACGGCGGCTTTGGCCTCGTCGATCGCTTTGTGCAATCGGTCGATCTCGTTGTCCGGATTCTCCACCTTCTCCTCGGGCACGGCGATCTCAGCACTCGTTGTAAAAAAAAGCGGCCCGATGGCGAGGCCGCTGGAGACCGGGACTGGCTCATCCGTCGTGGTGGTGGGAGGTACAGTTGCGGCCGGCGATGGCTCCGCAAGTGAATCGCCGAGGCCACTTTCCACGGATGGGCGCAGGGCTTGCAGCGCGGTCTTCGCCTCGGGACCGCTGGCCGAGATTTCAATTTCATGGCCGCGCAAAATCCCGAGGGAGGCGAGACCGGTGAGACTCTTGGCGGAAGTAGGCCCGCGACCCTTGGTTACGTTGCGCACTTGAATATCGGCGTGAAAGGCCGACGCCTCGCGGATGAAGCGCGCGGCCGGTCGGGCGTGCCAGCCGAGCGGGTTCGGAATGGTTACGCGAATCGTCTCTTCCGGATTCGTCGCGGCCTTTGGATTTGGGTCAGGCGTCATCGCGCCCTCTCCAGCGACGTGCTCCCGCTTTTGCCGGAGCGCGCCTTCTGCTTCGCGGCTTACCTCATCGAGCGTGCTGCCCAGGGATGCGACGACACCAGCAGCGACCGCGCCTTCCACAAACGGCGCGGCCACACAGCGGACGCGCGCCCGTTGTTCATCCTCGAGAAAGCCGAGCGCGGTATCCGCGCTGAGCAAGGCACTGCCCATATCCATCAGCACGAGCACGCCTTCCGTGCTCATCACCGTCGTGATCGCTTCCATGATCTCCATCGCATTGGTCCCG
>NZ_JBDUCX010000041.1:0-34883 GCF_040003245.1 Chthoniobacter sp. | reverse complement strand
GAGCAACTCCGCCGCCTCACCGAGACCGACACCTTTCTCATCGAGCAATTCAGCTACTTCCTCGATCAACTCAAGGAGCATCAGGAAAACAATGCGCCGCTGCTCGACACCACGCAGGTGCTGTGGGGAAGCGGCATGGCTTACGGGCACAGCCACGGCAACGCGAACCTGCCCACCATCCTCGCGGGCGGCAAGGCGCTCGGCTACAAGCACGGCCAGCACGTCGATTTCAACCTGCCGGTCATCGGCGCGTACAACGTCGCCGATGCCCAGGGCCACTACAAAGTCTGCTCGCGCCCCGTGGACGGCGACGCGCGCGTCAGCAATCTCCTGCTCACGCTACTGCAGCAAGCAGATGTGAAAACCGACCGCTTCCAGGACAGCTTGCGCCCGCTCAAGGAAATCCTCGCCTGACGCTGCATGCGCCGCGTTTTACCCCCGCTCCTCAGCCTATTCGCGTCCGCGCTGCTCCTGCACGGGGCGGACGCACCGGCTTACCGCACCGACGCGGACGGACCTTCCAACAAAAAGGTCCTCAAGCCGGATGGAAAACCGCTGGAGTGGTTCCAACTCGTCGATGGCGAGTTTCCCCCGGAAGGTTCGGCGCACGCGATTTCCGGCGAGCTTATCCGCGTCGAGCATCCGCTGCGGACCTTCCGCATCCGCGTCGATCGCGACGACAGCCAGGACCGCGGCGTGTGGGATTTGCCGCTGGAAGCGGAGATGCTGCCCTACGGCGCGATCTTCTATCACGGGTCCTACGCGGCGCTGGCGGACATCCCGCTCGGCACCCACCTGCGCGGCCTTTTCTACCAGCGCCCCCCCGGCGACAAAACCCCGCCACCCGACGGGGCGTATCGGCGCGGCGTCACGACCGACGTGGCTTTTCGCCGCTGCTTCCGCCTCGAAGACGACTTCTCCTTCCACACGCGGCAAAAACAGCTTTGGAAGATCGAGTCCGTGAACCTCGCGGAGCACAAGCTGACCGCGCGCCTGCATCAGGATGGCCAGCCAATCGGCGAACCGAAGATCTTTGAACTCACCAAGGCGACGCGCGTCTTTCAGGGCTCCGGCTTCGGCCAGCCCGACGCGCTCCAAGCCGGGCAGGACGTGCTCTTCAACCTCAATTGGGCGACGCTTTACGGTCCCGGCCGCATTACCGACTTGTGGCTCGACGCCGAAGCCCGCGCACTGGCCACCGCGCAGGAGCGCCAGCAGCATCAACTTTACATTCGCGATCATGGCCTGCCGGCGTGGGTTTCCGCCGTGGATGACGAACAGGAGATCGTCACCGTCACGCTCTTCAGCAATGTCGATCCCGCGCTCTTCAACGACCTCGGCCTCGATGCGCCCGTGCCGAAAGGCATGCCGCCCGAGACGAAGACCCAGCCCCAGGCCAACCTCTTCGTCGCCGAGCCGAGCCTGCTGACTTACGACCCGACCAACGACCGCAAAGGCGGCAACATCCTCGAACGCACCACCGTGCCAGCCGCGCCGGGCAGCAGCGGCATTCAGCTCAAGGTGAAGTGCGGCATGCTACTGGAAGGGTACCGCCCACACCGCATCGTCGTCGTCCAGCCCGCGACGTGGGAGTATCGCACGCTCCCCATAGAGGAGCAGCTCTTCGGCCGCGAATGACGAGTCCCTCGGAGGGCCGTTCTTTGCCGGGCCTGGCGAACCGCGCCGCGCACGGGTGCGGCGCCTCCTTCGGTCTCGTGGAACAGTTGGTTCATCCGGTCGAACTTTCCGAAACGCACGTTCGTTAACCAATTCGAAAGCAACGGTCGCAATCACCGGCAGGGCAGGGGCCAGGCCCACAGGCCTGGATCTCAAAACAAAGCGGAGACCGCACTATGCAGGCATCGTGCTGCATCCTTTCGGGAATTGCAGCCCCCCTCAGCGTCAAAATCACCGAAGGCGATTCGCGCGTAAATCCCACGCTTCGTCAGGAGATTGAGCAGATGAGGCACGAGCGTCATCTCGCCCCAATAGCAGATTTCGTCGGAAACCGAGCCTTGCTCGACTTCGTAGCGAACGGCGGCTGGAGCGATGGCATGGATCGAGTGGACCACGGGCTCGAGCAGCGAGGAGCGGAAAGGGAGGACCGTGCGCCCGTTGGAACTGGTCCCTTCGGCAAAGAGGACGACGAGGGCACCGGCGCGGAGGGCTTCTTCGATACTGGCGTTTGTAGCGGCGACTTTCAGGCGGTGGGCCCGATCCACGAAGATCGTGCCAGCGCAGCGGGCGAAGAGGCCGAGGACCGGCCAGCCGGCAACCTCCTGCTTGGCGACGAAGACGCACGGGGCGACGGCGCTGTAGGCGAGGACATCGAGGTAGCCAAGGTGATTGCTGACGATCATTCCTCGGCGCGGCGGAGCGCCGTGATGTTGCAGGCGGAGACCAATGAGGCGATTTACATGTTGGCTCCAGCGGTGCAGCCACCGCGCCCGCTCGAGCAGCGGTGGGTGGCGACGCGCGCGCAGCGAAAGGCACGCGTAATCCATCGCGGCGAAGGCGAAAACCAATCCGAGGCCGAGACAGCGCGTAGCGGATCGGATGAGCGAGCAGGCTCGACAGCGATCGGACGGCTCTCGCTCGACTATACCGGCGGTAAGGACTGCCGAATTAGAGATCATCGGCAGCAATACCGAAGTGAGCTTGGGCGTTCCCTGACAGCGCGCGCAGATCGAGCAGAGTGAGAAAATCGATGGTGCCGAATTCGCGATCGATGGCGGGGGGACCGCAGATTTTGGCGCCGATCGAAAGATAAGTGCGCAGGAGCTTCGGTGGCGGCGGGCAGGAAGTCGCCCGCTGCTGCAACGGGCAGGCAAAGGCCGGTGTGGGGGTGGTGAGAAGGGGTGGTTCCGCGGTAAATCCATCGTCCCGAAATTGAGCGTAAGTGGCGGCACCGATGGAGGGATCGCGCGAAGTCAGCGAACTGCAGCCGATCAAGTAACGCGCCCCGCGTTCGTGGGCGTAGAGCGCGATGCCGCGCCAGAGCAGGCCGAGCACGCCCAGGTGGCGATGATCGCGGTGGACGCACGCGCGGCCGAGTTCGACGAGTTCGCAACGCAGGCTTTCATAGGGCGCAAAAGCGAACTCCTGCTCGCTGTAGTAGCCGAGATGCGCGGCGGCGAGCTGCCCTGTCTGGAGACGATAGGTGCCGATCACTTCGCCGGTTTCGTCGTTCTGGACGAGCAGGTGATCGCAGTACGCATCGTAAGCGTCCTCGTCGCGACCGAGAGCGTAGGATGCGGCGAGGCCTTCGCCGAGTTCGAGATTGAAGACTTCGAAGCGGAGGCGCTGCGCGGCTTCCAGATCCTCCCGCGTAGTCGCCAGGCGGAGACGATAGTCGGGACGGCGGCCAGCTCGGGCCGCCGGTGCACGCTTGCTGGACGGGAGCGCGTTCACGCGGCCTTGGGCGCGGCGGCGCCGGTGAGCGATGTCAGCAGCAGGAAATTGATTTCATCGGCGGAACGAAAGCGCGGAAGCTGCCGGGCGGCCCGTTCAAAGGCGCGCCGGGTGAGCAGCACGGCTTCATCGGGCGAGCGGGAGAATTTGACCGCGAGCCGAAAGACCGCGGGATAGTAGCTGGCGACGAGACGATCAAACCGGGAGTGGGTGGCATTCATGGTGTTGTGTGGTTTCCTGATTCGTCGGGCGTGGCGCGGATTCCTTACACACGGCTTGAAGGGTGATTTGTTGCGTCGTCACGGGCCGTGGTGCGGAGCAAAGCGGACCGTCGTGGTAGCGCATGGTGGCGGTGCGACGGGTCACGACTACCTCGGTGTAGCTGACGGTGGCGGCGTCTTTTCGATGCATGCAAAAACAGAACGGTCCCCTCGCCGGCTCATGGGAAGCGTGGAGACGGCGCAACCACGGCAACCGCCCTGCCGGCGATTCGCGCCAGGCTTCGCGGGCCACTCGTCCACGCTCGCGCTGGGCATGAGGCTCGTCGCAACCGGAGGAAAACCAGTGCCGGGGTTCCCAGGCGTGCGGCAGCTCCTCGAGCGCGCGTTGATTCCAGCGAAATTCGCGCGCGATGCGCTCGTGCGGGGCAAAGACCAGCAGACGAAACGGCGACATGTCCTGTTTCGGTAGCGCAGTGATGATTTCCTTCGCTTGAGGCAGATTCGCGGCCGCCAGCACCGCGGGAACGATGATCCCGCGGCTCACGCGACCGCTACCGGGGGCGCGCGCGACGGCGTACCAATTGATCAACGCCACACAGAGCCCCGCATCGTTCGCCCCAACCCACGACCCGCCCGTCGCTTCGCTCGGAAACAGCGCAAGGCGCGAGCCGCGATTCGTGACTACGGGTGGCCGCGCCAGCGGGCGCAACAACGATTCGTCGCGATTCATTCCGAGATAGAATCCGCGCGAATGGGGAAGAAAGGAGACGCTGCACATCAGTCGGCGGGAGGGTAGGTGCGGATGGCTGCGTTCGTGCGCCGCCATTCACGCCAGATGGAGCGAAGGGAGGCGGGCTGCGCGCCGCGGGTGCGGTTGAGCGCGCCGATTTTGAAGACCAACGCCCATTGCCGATAGAGCGTGCGATACGCCGCGCACAGTGAGTTGCGCGCATCGTAGATGCTCGTGGCCTCCGCGCTGGCGCCATTGAGCTCCACGAGGGAAAAGCCGCGTCCGCCGCGCAGCTCATCGTCGGCGGCGTAGCGCAGATCGTAGCGGCCGATGAAGAAGCCGGGGAGCGACTGCGAGACGCGGTCGATGGCCGCGAGCAGCGGGGGCGTGGCGAGATGCATGCCATCGCGGAAAATGCAGCCCTGCGCGTGATTGCCGGCTTCGACCAGCTTCAGGATTTCGCCGCGAGCGAGCACGCGGGATCGCTGTGCAGAGAAACGCCGGAGATACGTCTCCGCGACGATTGCGGCACGCGGATCGGCGAGAATCAACTCTTCCAAAGAGCGCCCGCCGTCGCCCATGACCACGGGGAAGAGCTTCTCGGTGATCGCGAAGATCCGTCCCGCGGCCTCCCCCGGCAGCCGATAATAGAAGATGCCTGCTTCGCGCGGACCGGGCGCGTAGCGCTGCAAGAGAACGGGGACATCGACTGCCGCCAGGTATTCACGCGCGGCGGGCAATGAGCGAATCAGTTTCACGCCGACACCACGCTGGCCGATGTCCGGCTTCAGGATGAAGGGCAACGTGACGGCGTGGCTTTCGACAATGATGTGAAGTTCGTCGAAGCGATCGCCGGGAGATCCCGGCGCGATGAGCCACGTCTGCGCCACTGCGCCCGGACAGGCATTTTGCAGCGGGTCGAGCGTCGCGAATTTCGACTCACCGACCAACCCACCCATCGGGATGCCGGGATTTGCCGCCGTGGGCAAAGTGAAACCACGATGACGAATCGCGAGCCAGAGATAAAATACTGCCACGGGTGCATAGAAGAGCCACGCGGGCCAGAATTCCCACCGGGTCCAGCGCGCGAGGCGCGCCTTCCAGCGGCGAGTGATCAAGCTTTCGCGATCGGCGGCCAACTTACGCAACCACGGTTTCACGACTATGGAAGTGCCCGTCACAGCCACGGCGCCGACCGCCAGCCACATCGCGTGCTCGCGAATGAACGGCACCCTGGCCACGCCCAGAAAATGGCTGCCCGCAAAGATCACCGCGACCCACACCGCGGCCACCACTCCGGTCACGAAGATGAATGTGCGCAACGGAAATCGCATCGCGCCGGCGGCGAGATAGCTCGGCAGACGCAGCCCGGGCACGAAGCGGCTCACAATGAGCACCAGCGATCCGCGCTCTTCAAACCATGCGCGGCTGCGCTGCACCCCGGGAGCGACGGAGAAACGCGCGACGAACGGGGCGCCAAAGGCCCGCGCCATCCCGTAGAGCCATAGATCGCCGAGCCAGATACCGAGGAAACACGAGGCGAAGCCAAGGCCCAGGGGCAACATCCCGCTGGCCACCATGACCGCCGCGCTCAGCACCGCAGCGTCCTCGGAGAGAAACGTGAGCGCAAAGAGCGCGGCGGCTTCGGACACACCACCGAAGGGGGTAGTCATAAAATTCAACGCGCGGACGCGGGATCCTTCTTCGCTTCGCCTGCCTGGTGCTGGAGCGTGCTCGGCGCGACGCCGAAGCCCGCCGGCACCGGCACTCCCATGAGCCCGCACATGACTCCGATGAGCGCGTAATGATGGATCGCATGGGCTACCGCGTACATCAGCTCGCGTCCGAAGGTGGATGGCATCGACGGTGCGGTTTCATCGCCGTAGCTCACCTTGGTGCGGACCATGATCGAGCGCGTGAGCCACTGGTCGGCAATTCCTTCGCAACCGCGAAAGATGCGGCGTGTTTCGTTCACCGCGAAATCGCGTTCCGTCTCGATGCGCGGATCGCGCTGGCGATGATCGTAGTTGACCTCATCGGCGTCGAGGGCCACGAGCAGGCTCTGGAAATGATCGAGGCAGTGGCGGTAGTGGCCGCCCACGCTGGCGTTGAACGCGGCGGGGAGACGCTGCGTGTAGGCGGCATCGTCGAGCGCGCGCAGGAGCGTCTCGCCCTGCCGCAGCACTTCCGCGACGCCGTGGAGAATCCTGGTTTCGTTCACAACCGTGCTCCGATGACTGGCAGGGCGTGCCGGTGAATCCACAGGACGATGGCCGCGCAAACCTCGACGATGACCGCGAGAGTAAAGAGCAATCCGCCATCGTTCATGACCACGACGCCGAGCACGGTGAGATGGCTCATGAGCGCGCCGCTGATGACACCCAGCGCGAGGCCCGCACCGAGCCAGCTCAAGCCTGGCCAAAGGATCAGCACTGCGGCGATGAGCTCGACCACGCCGCTGCCGATGCGGCCCCATGGTTCCAGCCCGACCTTGGTGAAGATATAAACCGACTCGGGTGCGGCGGTGAATTTGAAGAAGAGCGTCTGGAGCAGGATGAGCGCGGCGATGACGCGACAGATCCAACTGGCGATGAGTTCGGGCTTGGTGAGTGGTGGCATGGTGGTGTCCATGCGTGATTGGTCGCGATCCCCGTTCTTTCCTTACAAAATGATGAATATTGGCTTCAAAAGCGGCATTTTTCGCAATGGAGCCAATGGAGCCCACCAAGCCAATGGAGCCAATGGAACCTCGAACTCCTTCCTTACGGCCGCAGCCAGCCGCCGGTCGCCTGAATCGGTGGACGGGACTCGCCGGGGACGATCCACGCGGCGATGGCGGCGGGCGCTTCCGGGGATTTCAGCGAAAACGGCACCGTGGCCACAAAGCGATCCCCCTCGCGACGGAGCGGCGCGGAGACAAAATGCAGCACGGTGAAATCGTGGCGAAGCTTGTGCCCGCTGTTCTCGCCGCGGGTGACATTGGATTCGAGGTTGCCGCCGAGCAACGCGAGTTCGACGGCGAGCGGCGTGGCGCCGCCGAGGCGCGTGAACGCGACATCGGCCTGGGCATCGTGCACGGTGATCGCGAGTTTGCCGACTTTTGCCGGGGACGGTTCGGGCAGCGACTCGCGAAACCAGCCGCGCCACTCGTGTCCATCCAGAACCAGGCCGGGCGTGTAAACGGACTCGGTGCGCCAGGCGGCGGCGTAGCGCTGCTGGCGGGCGGTATTTGCCGCCGAGGAAAACCGGTCGACCCAGCCGAGGCTGTTCCAATAGTCGACGTGGAAGGCCACCGGGACGAAGCGCTTCCAAAGGTCGGGACGGGATTTCAGCCGGCTCATCCACGCATCCGCCGGCGGGCAACTGCTGCAGCCCTCGGAGGTAAAGAGCTCGATGAGCGTGGTGGGTGTTTCCTCGCTTTCAAAAGTGACTGGGGCGGCGAAGAGGGGTGCGGTGGCGAGCATCAGGGCAGCGACGAGAGCGGTAGATTTCATGCGGCTATTCGGGAAGGCGGGCGGGTCAGGATAGCATCGCGGAGCCGTTCGCGCCGGTTGGCGGGCAAACGCAGCCACGAGACGAGGAAAGCGCAGAGCCGATGTTTATCGGCAATATGGCCGAGACAACCGGACGACTGCACGAAGCCGAAGCCGTCGCCGTAGGCGCGGCCGTTCACGAGGCAGGCATCGGTGTGATTTTCGATCACCTGACGGTGCGCCTTGCCGATGGCGTCCGAAGCAAGACCATCGAGCTCGTATTTCCAACCCACGATCGCGCTGGCCGGGAACCATTCGCGCAGATGCGCGATGAGTTTTGTGGCGGGCTCGAGCTGGATGGTCAATGCACCGCTGCGGCTGGCGATCTTGGCGCCCCCGACGGCGCAGCCGCCGGCGTCTTCCACCCGGCGCACGCGATAGTCGCAAAGCGCCGCAGCGTGGAAGACGCCAGTCACATCGCCCGATTCGCCCAGCGCGCGAAGTTGTGCGGCGAGGTCGTCATTGGTCGTAAAGCTTCGCACACTCGCGCCCGCTGGAGTGGCGGAGTGCGTGGCGGCCACGCCGCGGAGACAGATCGTTTCAAAGCCCGCCGCCGCGAATGCAGCGCTGAGCAGGACGCCCAGTTCACCGGTGGAGAAATTGGTGAGGCGCCGGACTTCATCCACCGGCTCGTAGCTCGGCCCGCAGGTCACGATGACTTTCATCCGCGGGGAAGATTACTTTCCTTTCGAGGAAACCAGGCCGGGCCAGTTGGTATCGGCGAGCTTCAGGTTACCCGCGGTGTCCTTGTTGAATTTGTCGCGGATGCCCTTGTCGTATTGCAACAGGAGACGGCCATTCACGACCTGAAAGGCGTCCACTTCGATCGACACCAGCTTGTTCTTGCTCGCGCCGAAGGCGCAGTATCCGCCGAACTGCGGGGCGTACTTCGCTGGTTCTTTATCGAAGGCCGATTTATGTTCCGCCGAGGCGAAGTAATAGTTGGCGCCGCCATAGGAACTGGCGAACTGCGAAGCGCCTTTCACCGGCTTGCCGTCGGTGAAGAAGGCAACGACGTCGTAGCCCTGCACCGCGAGGCCGGCCTTGTCGACATTGACGAGCGTCTTGCCCTCGGCCAAGGCGGTGGCGTCGAACAGGAATGCCGCGACGACGACGGTCGCGAACATGGCGAGATGACGGAACAGTGACGGGAATAAGGAGGCAGTGATCATAGTGGATTGGTCGGGCGGAATGCGGATTCCTTACGGATTAAGAGGCGTCATTCATTTTGGCGTGAGGTGCGTGACGTGGAGGACTGGCGTGTCGCCGTGAAGTTCAAGGGCGCCCTCGGCTTCGACCAGGGTCCCGGCGAGTTGCACGTCGTAGCGCAGTGGCTCCTCACCCGGGCCAGTGAGGAGGAAGACCACGCCAGCGCCGTGCGGGTCGCGCACCAGCAGGCCGGGCGGGACACCGCCGCTGAGGCAGCGAACGGCGCAGCCCCGATGCACCTTGCCAGCGGCCGGCCGCATGACGCCGGAAAAGCATTTGGTGTCCACGAGTTCGCCGACAAAACGGCCCTGGCCGAGCGGCGAGCTGGCGGCTTCCGTGACGGGCGTGGCCCCGGGGTCGAGAATGGCGAAAGTGCTGGGCTGGTTGAGTTCGATCATACGCAGCGGCTCGCGGACGATGAGGCTCCCGGTGAAACGCACGCGGTGTCCCTGCGCTCCGGCGATGACCGCGGGCGGGCCAAACTTGCCGGAGCCGACGAGAACGTGATCGACGACCCGGCCATCGGCCATCGTGACCCGCAGGCGCGGGATGGGGCGCTCGTAGAGCACGCCCTCGAATTGGTTCTCGATGCCAAACTCGAACCGGCCGCGGTCGACAGGATGTTGAAACCACACCCCCGCACCGACGGCGGCGGGGACGAGGACAGCAAGGAAAATGGCCGCAGTGCGGGCGAAGCGAGCCAGCGCGGGCGCCATCTTCGATTGCCAGCCGATGAAAAAGTCGCCTTGGGCCGCGGGTGCGGGGTCCAGCAGCGGGGCTCCGGCGGATTTCGTGCCGACAGGCAACGGTAGCGGCGAGAGATAGATCGTCCCATCGACGAGGCGCACCGCATAGGTCGGCAGCGTTTCGTGGAACGGCGGCGGGCTGCAACCGTCCTCCGCCTTGTATTGAAAGCCGTGCCACGGGCAGGTGACGCAACCGTTGACGATGCGGCCCTCCCCCACTGGTCCGCCTTGGTGACGGCAGACATTCGAGAGGGCGAAGACGCGGCCATCCTGCACGAACAACGCGTAGCGCCGGCCTTCCACGACGACGACCTTGCCTTCATTGGCCCGCAGTTCCCCTGCCCTGGTCACGGGAAAAAAGCCCTCGGCCAGCGCCGTCGATCTCTGCCGGTCGAGGCCGCTCTCCTGGCGCGCGGCGAGCAGATGAAGGGCGACAATCACAACAAAACCAAGGCCGAGCAGTGCCGGATAGACCGGACTGCGCTCGGATTGAAATACGCCGAAGAGGACGTGCGCGAGGAGCAGCGCGTAGGCGACGTAGACGAGCTGGTGCAGCGCCTTCCAGACCGACGGCCCGAGATTGTGCAGCCAGAAATCATGACTCGTGGCGGCCATGACGAGGAGGATAAGGAGTGCGGCGAAGCCAAAGATCTCAAAGGGGAATTGGGAGATGGCCCGGAAGTCGGCGAACGGTACCGCGTAGCCGCGACCGTAGGCGGTGAAAACACTGACCAGCGGATTCCGATCGCCGAGGGCGTGAAATTGGACGATGGCAAAGGCGCCGTGCACCAAGGCGAGCAGGGCCATGGTGACGCCGAGATGGCGGCGATTGTAGAGCAGTGGAAGGAAACGCGCGTCGAGCCGGGCGAGCGGGCCGATGGCGAGGATGACATGCAGGAGCAGAAAGGCGGTGACGGCGGTGAAGCGGATGAGGAAACTCTCCGCCGTGGTATCCGGATGCCGTAGAGCGGTGATCGTGCCGAAGACGCTGACGGCGAGCACGACCAGCCCGAGGAGGGTGAAATCGTAGAGCTTCTTTTGCCGGTTCCAGCCGACGGCTTGGTAAGCGTGTCCCATGGTCAGCGGAGGGTGAGCTTCGTGACGACTTCGACCGGCGGGGCGTCCTGCCATCGCGGGGCGCGCGAGGCGAGCACGACCGCGAAGATGACCGGAGCGAGGATCGCCAGGACAACGAAGGCGAGGGCGTGATTGCGTCGCAAAGCCTCGGGTGAGATGGGAGTTTCGGCCTCGCCCTCGACCTTCTGGTTTCGCTGGAGGCGGACAACCTTGGCGAGAATCACCGGCCACAACGCGACGACGCCCGGCGCAATCAGGACACGGAAACCCCAGGAGCCTTCCCGGGCACTGGGATCGAAACGCCGGCACCAGCCAACGAAAAAGAACGCGGCGACGAGCGCTCCGCAGCCGAGGTAGACCGCAGCGATGAGGAGCAGCACCGAAAAGAAATGTTCCAGCATGATCAGGCGTGGAAAGTTGGGCGGTGTAGAAGACGTTTCATGGAGGCGTCCGGAACGGCGCCGTGCGTGGACCCTCGCTTCGTCGCGGCGGGCGGCGAATCCTTACAAGAATACGGGGGGAAGTGATCTGGCCGGCGGGATCAAGCGTGTTCATAGACAAAGCCGCCGAAGCTGTAGTTGGTGGATTCCGCGCCGAGGACGACCACCCTGTTTCCCGCCGCGAGGAGGTGGCGACGCGCCTCGGCCAGCGCCAGCCAAATGGCCGCAGAGCCGGTATTGCCCACCCGGTCGGCATGGACAATGACGCGTTTGCCCGCCGGAAGGTGCGGGGCGAGCAACTGGTCCATGCGTCCATTGGCCTGGTGAGGCAAGACATGGCTGAGGGCGGCCCAATCCACCCCGTGCTCGCGCAACGCCCCGAGCGCGCCGTGGAAGAGCGCGCCGCCATGTTCGCGCACCTGGGCCGGGGCGTGATCGAACTCCACGACGGAACCGGACGGCCGCGGAGCGAGCGAACCGCCGGCGCGCATTTGCAGACCGGGCGCCAGATCAGCGGGGAGGCGCCCATGGTAAAGATGGGAAAGGCGCGGAGTGCGCGTGTGGCCTTGCTCCCCGGTGAAGATGATGGCGCCGGCCCCGTCGCCCATCTGCACGAAGTTGACGAGTTGCGAGAGATCCTCCGCCGCGCGCGACGGATCGAAAAAGACCGATCCAGTTTCCGATCCCACCACGGCAACGGGACGTCCCTCACCGACCGCGCAAAGCCCCGCGGCGAAAAGCGCGGCGTTGACGAAACCGGTGCAGGCCTGGCGAAACTCCGCAACCGGCCCGTGATAGCCGAGCAAGTGAGCCACCCGCGAGATATTGCTGGGCACGGGCTCCGCGGGAGTGACGGTGTGCCCGATGAGATAAGCCAGGTCGCTGCTGCGCAAGCCGGCCTGCGTCAACGCAGCCTGCACGGCGCGGGCCGCGAGGTCGGCGTTGCCGTCGCCCGGGCGGGTGCCTTCTCCGCAAGCAGCAAAATCCCGCGCGACGTGGCGCTGGCGGATGTTGAGCCGGCGGCCGATCGCCAGCGCACGGCGCGAGAGATCGATGCCGAAGCGAGCGTGGATTTTTTCCGCCAGCTCGGATGTGGTGAGGGGTTCGCCGGGCAAGGCTTGCGCCGTGCCCATGACGGAGAGGGCACGCCGATCCATCCAGATGCTCGACGCGGCATCCATGTCTTTCACGAGAGGACGCGCGGCGGCACGCGAAGCAAAGCGCGCCGCAGGGCGTCCGGATCGACGTGGAGCGTTTCCAGCGCGTCGGCCCGGAGGAGGACAAGAGCGGCCAACTTCTCGCGAGTGAGCACGCGCAGATCGGCGGCGGCGCGATCCGGCCCAAGTTCGCGGGCCATCCGCCCGGAATCGCGGACGTGGCCCGCTTCGTCCCGCTGGATGCGGGCGAAGATGGCGTCGAGGGTGGAGTTTTTTCCGACGGGCCGGCCAGCCCCACGCAAGGCGGAAAGAATGAGGCACACTCCGGAATCCAATGCCCAAATCTGGGTGAGGTGAACGAAAGCGTCCGGGGTATCGAGTGTCCGGTAGAAGCCCTTGAGCGAAGGCAGCAAAGCGGGATCCGGTCGCGGGGCCGGGAGAATGCGCCGCAGGCCGCCGAGAAGTTCATCGTGATATGCTTCCTCCCGCGCGATGCGCGCGGCGCAAAGCGCGGCGGCCTCGTGAAGGCCCGGGTGGCGGGACAAGCGCTCGAAGGCAAAGATCGCGGACTCCTCGCCACAGCAAAGCACCTGCAGCAGCTCGGCAGCGGCCTCGGCAACATCGCGGGAAAGCTCCTGCTCCAAAATGAGTCGCGGGACCGCGCGGCGGCCACGGCGGCGAAAGCAGACGGGAGGAGGAGGCGGCAAATACGACAGGGCATCCATGCGATCAGAGCTCGCGCTGCGGAACCGTGCGCCAGAAGGCGTCCCCCTTCCGGATATGGCCGGCTGGATCGCGCAACCAAAGGAAATGAGCGAGGCGATTGGCGTTGAGGTAAAGGTGGCCGTCTTCTGTCTTCCACCGGCGGGGATCGATATCGACGATCCTCCCTTGCGAGGCCGCGAAGGCGCAGTAGCCGCCGTACCGGGGCGCGTACCTGTCTGGCATATGACGGAAGGCCGCGCGATGCCCGGCGGAAGCGAACTGCCAGGTGGCGCCGCGCCAGCGAACGGAGAATCGCGGCGAACCTTTCACCGGCTGGCCGTCGGTGAAATAGGCAACGACGTCGTAGCCCTTGACCGCGCGGCCCTGCTCCACGTTGAGCGCGGCCACTGGTTTCCGCTCTGCGGTAAATCCGCAGGATGCCGCGCCGGCCGCGGAAAAACCGAGGGACCAAAGCAGGAGCGCCGCCAGGCAAAGCGGCCATCTATCCGGTGGTTGAATGAGAATCAGGGTTCAGTGAGTTGCACCGCGTGGCCGTCGGGGTCACGGATGAGCGCGCCACGATGACTGCCGAGCGGAAGAGTGGTAAGGTCAATGAGCGAACGAACGAGCGGCGCGGCTGATTGCACGACGACGCTGGTTTGCCAGTGGACGATGTCGCTCGGCCGAGCGTCGGCCGGATAAGGACGACCGTCGCGTGGCGTGCGGTACTCGAGGAATTCGATGCCAGGCCCGGAGGGCGCGCGCAGGCCGGTGATGCGAACGCGGGCGCCGAAGACGTGATTCAGGTGTTCCTGCTCGGGGCCGTAGTTCTCGCCTTCGCCGGCGACGCGGAGACCCAGGGTGTCGCGATAGAAACGCAGGCTGGCTTCGGTGTCGGCGACGGCGATGGCGGTGTGGTCGATCCCGAGGAAGAGCGCCCCGGTTTTCTGCTGCCAGCGGGGATCCCCTTTCCCCGCGGGAAAATAGATCAGCTCGAGGTTGTGATTGTCGGGGTCGCGAAAATAAAAGGCGCGGATGCCGGCGGCGGCCTGGTTCCAGGCGGGCAAGGTCTGGGGCCCGGTGGAGACGGGCAGCACCTTGTGCTCGCGCAGGCGGGCGTAGGCGGCGTCCATGTCCGGCACGACGATGGCGACGTGCTGAAACCAGCGGTCGTTGCTGCGCGAATCGATGGGTACCGGGCGTCCCTGCGGCGTGAGATACTGCGTGAGACGCAGCGTCTCCGCGCCGAGACGCAGGTCGACGACGCGCACGCGGGCGCCGAAGACGCCCTCGAGGCGATCGAAGGCGTCCTCGTGGAATTCGCCATCGGCGACTTTCTCGAAGGTGAGGACATCGTGAAAGAACGCGACCGAGCGATCCATGTCGGAGACGGTCACGCCGATCGGGCCGACGGCCAGCGCCTGGAGCGCCCCGGCAAAAGCCGACCCGCCGGCGAGCAGCAGGGCTGCGAGGAGCAACAGGCTGGATTTCATACGCCCGCGAGTTCGCGCTCGGGCACCGAAGCGCCGACGCGCTGGAGGAGATGCTGGCCGACGCGCAACGCATTGGCCATGATGGTGAGGCCGGGATTCACCGCGGCGCTCGACGGAAAGAAGCTGCCATCGACGACGTAGAGATTGTCCACTTCATGCGCCTGGCAATTCACGTCGAGCGCGCTGGTCTGCGGATCGGCGCCGAAGCGGATGGTGCCATTTTGGTGGGCGACGCCGGCGAGCGGAATGCGCTGGCCGAGGTAGAGATTGCGGGCGAAGACGCCCTGGTGGCACTCGTGGCCGTGATGCGGGCACTTCCGCTGGGCGCTGAGCAGGTGCTCCAGCTTTTTGATGAGGCGCTTGTGGCCTGCCTCGTTATTGGGCGTGTAAGCGAGGACGATGTTGCCCTCGCGGTCGAGCGTGACGCGGTTGTTGGGATCGGGCAGGTCCTCGCTGGTGAGCCAGAAGTCGATGGAATGTTTGCCCATGAGCTCCAGCGTCCAGCCCGGGGCGATAGCCGGGGCACCGCCGCGCAGGGTGTCGCCGTCGAGCTTGCCGACGAAGGAGATATGGCCCATGGGAAATTCCCATGCGTCGGAGGCCAGGTAATAGTCATTCAACGAAAGCGTCTTTTGAAAAATGGTGGGGTTCTCGCACTTCGAAAGCGCCATGAGGACGGAGTTCGTGTGACCCATGTAGTGGCGGCCGACCACGCCGGAGCCATTGGCGAGACCTTGCGGATGCCGGTCATTGGCCGAGCGCAGGAGCAGCGCGGCGGAATTGATCGCGCCGCCGGCGACGATGACGATCTCCGCCGAATAACGCTCGGTCGTGCCACGGCGCTCGACGAGGACGCCGGTGACTTCGCGGCCGGAAGCGCTGGTCTCCAGGCGGGTGACCTTCGCCTCGGTCATCAAGGTGACATTGGGGCACTCGAGCGCGGGATCGACGGCGCAAACCTGGGCATCGGCCTTGGCATTGATGAGGCAGGGAAAGCCGTCGCAAGTATTGCAGCGGATGCAGGGGCTCCTGCGCGGATCGCTTTCGTCGAGCATGACGCCGAGCGGGGTGTGAAAAGGATGCAATCCCTCGGCGGCGAAGTCTTCGCTGAGGAGTTGGATGCGGCGCTCGTGGCTGACAGGCTGATAGGGATAGGGCGAACTGCGCCATGGCTCGGTGGGATCTTCCCCGGCCACGCCGTGCACATGATAGAGCTGCTCGGCCTGGGCATAGTACGGCTCCAGGTCGTCGTAGGAAATGGGCCACGCGGGCGAGACGCCGCCGTGATGGCGAATCTCGCCGAAGTCCTCCTCGCGCAAGCGAAAGAGCGCGGCGCCATAGAACTTCGTGTTCCCACCGACGTAGTAATTGGTGTGGGGGTGCATGGGTTTGCCGTCCACATCGCGCCAGCTTTCCTTCGTGTTGTATTTGCCTTCGGCATTGACGGCGCGGGAGTTCCAGTTGTCCTTCTCGCGCGGCACATAGGTTCCGCGTTCGATGATGAGGATGCGCTTGCCGCTCGGGGCCAGCTTCCAGGCGAGCGTGCCGCCGCCGGCGCCGGTGCCGATGATGATGAAATCGTAATGGGTGTCGGTGTTCATGCGCCGATTCGTCGGCGCCGCGCACGATTCCTTACAGATTTTGCGCAGCTCCCAGCCGCTGATGGCGCTCAGCCCTCGCGTTCGCTGATCGCGGCTTGGGCGCGGAGCAAGTCGTGCAAGGTGACGACAGCGAGAGGTCTCCCCTCGCCCGGATCGGTAATGACGATGAGACCGCAGGTCGATTCAATGAGCAACGCCTGGCATTCGCGAATCGTCTGGCTCGGCTTCGCGGTGACCGCAGGGAGCAAGCGCACCGCGCGCTGCTCCGCTCGTGCCCGGTCGAAATCCGCCCGCACCAGAATGCCATCGAGGTTCCCATGCTCCGCCACGGGGAAGCGCTGATAGGGTGATTTCTCGAAGATCGCGGCGACGTACGTCGCATCAAGACTGGTGATGATCACGGGCTGAAAGTGAGCGATGGCGGAAATAGGGAGATTCTGCCAGCTCCGCAAATCGCGGGGCGGGACGACGTGGGCCATCTCGTGTCCATCCTGGATGAGCACGGCTTCGTAGAAATTCTCGCGGTTGCAGCGGCGCGCCACCAACTGGCTGACCAGCGTCGCGATCATCAATCCGGGCACGAGCGCGAATTGGTGGGTCATTTCAAAGATGATCAACACGGCCGTGACCGGAGCCTGGACGACGCCACCGAGGCAGGCGCTCATTCCGCCGACCACGAGCAGAATGCGATCGGATTCATTGAGCGCCACGAATTGCCCGCTGAAACTCGCGACCGCAATACCGCACATGCCACCGAAGAAGAGGCTGGGGGAAAAGATGCCGCCGCTCCCGCCGAGCCCGTAGCAAGCGATGGTGGCGATCAGCTTGGCGACGAGCAAGGCAATGGCGAGCTTCCAGAGCAGGCCCTGGGTCAACGCGAGGGAGAGATCATCGTAGCCGAGTCCAAAGACGCCGAGATGCCAGGTGCGGCTGTAGATGGCCATGCCCAGCGCCCAGGTGACCCACCCCGCCAGCAAGGGCCGCCACATGGGTGGCACGCGGCGCCAGGTGCGGGAATACGCGCGCAGGGCCAGCGCACCGCGTTGAAAGGCCACGCCGGCCAGGGCGGCGAGGCCGGCGACAATGGGCATGAGCGCGTAGGCGTGCCAGGTCGGCTCGCTGATGCGCGGGAGATCGAACGCGGGCTGTGGACCGAGCCAGGCGTGGACGACGAACGCGCCAATGACCGACGCGAGCAGCACCGGCCCGAGCAAGCGGCTGTTGAGGTCTTCCAAAATCTCCTCGAGGACGAAGGCCACGGCGGCGAGCGGGGCGTTGAATGCGGCAGCGAGGCCGGCCGCCGCTCCCGCGGCCGCGGCGGCGCGTTTGTTTTGTTTGGCGACACCCAGCAGGCCGGCCAGGGTCGAGGCCACGTTGCCGCCGAGTTGCACACTCGGGCCTTCGCGACCGAGACTATGGCCGCCGCCAATGCTCAACGCACTGGCGAGGAACTTCACCCACATGAGGCGCCGTGGCGTGTGGCCAAAATCCTTCCAGAAGGCCAGCTTGAGCTGGGGGATGCCGCTGCCCGCGGCGTCGGGACAAAACTGGTTGAGCAGCCAGCCGGAAAAGATGGAAACGACGGTGATGATCGCGAGGCTGATCCAGGGAAACGCGTGCGGCGCGACTTGTGACGGGTAGGTGAAACTTGCCCAGTAAATCCAGTTGATCGCCACCTGAAAAGTCACCGCGACGAGACTCGCGGCTGCGCCATAGAGAACTATGGCGACGACGGAGCGGGGCCGTTCGGGAAGACGTTGCAGTGCAGCAATAAATCGTTTCAGCAAGGACGCAGATTGTGAGACGCGGCCGAAAACTGCAATGCCTTGCGCTCTTTTCGTCATGAAAGGACCCGGCGACATACGGCGCCTGTCTGGTCTATAGTCGTTGCCAAACGGATTGAGCGTTCGGATGCGTCATTGATCTTGGCTCTCGACCATTCCGACACACCTGCCAGAAAGTCTCCGTGCGATTCACGTTGGTCGCACTTGAAATCAACGATTGTGACTCAAAGCATGCAAAACGATCACCTTCTCGTCGAATCTTGCGCCCGGATTCCTCGGTCCGGAAGGAACTGAACCGGAAGTCAGCACATGGCCGAGGAAGACATCCCGCTCGAGATTCGACAATTTGTCTGGCGACATATTCGCTCCGTCGAGCAATTGGAAATACTCGTTCTATTGTGGAGCAAGCCAAACGCGGGTTGGTCAGTTCAGACTGTTTATGATATCGTCCTCAGTTCGAAGCCATCGGTGGAACAATGGCTGGAAGAATTCGTGCGCCTCGGCGTTTTTGAAAAGACAACGGGCCTTCCACCGACCTTCAGCTATGTCGCCACCGGTGAGACGGCGGCTCAGTTCGAGGCGCTAGCGCGGCTCTACAAGACAAAGCCGGTCCGGGTCATCGAAACGATTTTCAGGAGGGATCGGGATCCGGCGCAGGGTTTTGCCGACGCATTCAAAATCAAGAACAAACCATGATTGCCACGCTCGTTTACATCCTCTGCACCCTGACCAGCCTCGGCTGCAGTCTCCTTTTGTGGCGCGGTTATCGCAAGACGCGTTTGCGACTTCTTTCCTGGAGCGCGGCCTGTTTCGCGATTCTCGCGGTCTGCAATGCGCTCCTCTTTTTTGACCTCATCGTTTTCCCTCAAACCGACCTGCTCGTTTTCCGAAACCTCGCGACGCTGGTCGCGCTGCTCGTTTTGCTTTACGGCCTGGTTTTCGAGTCCCATTGAATATGCTCAATACTTTCCTCGCCGGTGCGATTTGTATGGGCTGCTTGATCGCCGCGCTGTTTTTCGTCCGCTTCTGGAAGACCACACGTGATCGCCTCTTTCTCTTCTTTGCCGCGGCCTTCCTCGTGCTGATGAGTGAGCGCGCCATCCGCGAATTGATGGACATCAAGACCGAGTGGGTGCCCGTCGTTTATTCCCTCCGCCTTGGGGCATTCCTGTTGATCCTGCTGGCCATCGTGGACAAGAACCGCCGGGCCTAGCGGCAGGGCCGTTAGCGGGATGGCATGCGGTCAAATGCGCAATTGAAAATGCAGCGCGCGCCCTTGTGGTGATGCAACTTTGCGCAATAGACCACGCGCCCAGAGCGTCGATAGACCACGGCCGCGAGTAGCATGGCGAGCACGGGAGCGGTGAAGTAGATCCACAAGGCCGTCCAAATGTGGCCGACGAAAGCGGACCCAAAGGTGCGTGCCGGGTTCATGCTCATACCGGAAAACGGCGCCTCGATGGCGATATAGGCCGCCACCAGGGTTGCGGCGAAATACGGTGTATAGGGAGCCAACCGGGGGCGATTGCTGACATTGAGAATCGTGAGCATCAGGATGAAAGAAATCGTGAACTCCGCGAAAAAGGCGGTGGCGGTTCCCGATGTGCCGGGCACCGTGGCGACATAGCTTACCGAGGCGTCGGCCAACCAGCGTGGGACGAACGCGCCGACCAGGGCGACCCCGGCGATTCCACCGAGAAACTGTGCGAGGACGTAGAAGAGGGCATCCCAAGGCTGGATCTTGCCCAGCCGCCAGAAGGTGAGCGTGACCGCGGGGTTGAAGTGCGCACCCGATCGCCGGCCAATCGGGGAGAGGATGAGGGCGAGGGCGGTCGCGCCCATGGCGAGGCCGATGAGGAGCCGGCGGAGGAATGAACCCGGCAACGCGGTGACGAGCGGCGAACCCGGATGCTCGAGGAGAATGGTGAAGACGCTCGCGGATATCATAAACAGCCCGAGGAGCGTGGCCTCGATGGCGTATTCCGACCAATGCGCGCCAAGCGCTGCGGCGACGCCTTGCCGTCGTGGCGCGGGTATGCGAGGGCTCGGGCCCGACGCCACGCCGATGCTCACGGCCTCACGCCCTCCGTAGCGAGCCGCAGCCGATAGATGCTCGTGTGCGCGCAGAGGTAGAGGGTGCGACCATCGCCGTCGCCCCAGGCAAAATTGTGCGGCTGTTCGGGACCGCTGATCAAGCCGAGGCGTTTGCCTTCCGGCGAGACGATCCACAAGCCGCGGGGCCCGGAGATATAGACATTGCCGGCGGTGTCGACCTTGAGTCCGTCGATGGCGTTCTCCGTGCCCTCGGCGGTGAAGTCGGCGAAGACTTTGCTTTCGGTCACTGCGCCGTCATCCCCGAGGCAATAGCGCATGACAACCTTCTTGTTGTCGTCCCAATCGCCAACATAGAGAAATTTCTCATCGGGTGAAAAGGCGATGCCGTTGGGACCGCTCAGTTCCTTGGTGACGAGGGATATCCTGCCATCTTTCACCGCAAAGACGCCGGAGAAGAGGAGTTCCTTGCGCGGATCAGCGCCGAATTTTGGCAGGCCAAATGGCGGATCGGTGAAGAAAAGAGTGCCGTCGCGGCGATAGACAAGGTCGTTGGGCGAGTTCAATCGTTTTCCGTCGAAACGGTCGGCGAGCACGGTCAGGACGCCATTTTTCGCGATCCGGACGACGCGGCGGTTGCCATGCTGGTCGATGGTGAGACGGCCATCGCGGTCGAAGGTGAGGCCGTTGGAGCCAGGCTGTCCATATTCGCCGATCTCTGCGCCGGTGCTGCCGCTTTTCGAGCGAAATACGCTCACCTCGCCCTCGGGCGTGAGGCGGTAGATGGTGTTTTCATTCGGGTCACTGAAAAGGAGGGCGCCGAGTTCGCGCGACCACACGGGGCCTTCGGTGAAGGTGAATCCAGTGGCTACTTTCTCGAGCTTCGCATCGCGCGGCACGATGGCGTCGAGCGCGGGATCGAGGCGCTCGATATTTGTTTCGACAAATAGGGGTGCGGGCGGCCGGTGAAAATCGAGCGTCGCCGATTTGACCCAGATGAAATTTGCCGGGGAGGCGGAGATGGGACCGTTCATGCCGAAAACGGCGAGCTGGAATTTTTGCCCGGGCCGCGCATCGCGGGTGAGGACCACGCGGTTGGGCGCATTCCAGCCGCGCACGACCTGTCCGCCGCTCTGGCCGTAGGTGAAGCCGAGTTGTCCATCGACCCACACCTCGGCATAGTCATCGACGACAACCTCAAAGACGATGGTCGCGCCCGTGGGATCGAACGCGCCGATCTTCGCGGGGATCGTGACGTTGATTCGATACCAGTTGAAGCTGAGCCGTCCGTGGCCGCGGCGCTGATCGAGGGACTCGGGCGCGATGATTTCCCAATTCGCGTCGTCGAAGTCCGCCGGGCCGGCATGCGGTTCGTAATCGTAGGTCAAATTGGCCGCGCCAGTGGCCTTGAGGTCGGCGCCGACATCGTGGTGCGCGACTTCGTGGATCTGAACGTCATGGTAGCGCCACTGCGCGTGGGCGAGCTGCGTGCCATCGCGGGTGGCAAGGTCAACGATGGCTACGGGACGGCCCAGGCGCGCCTCGGACGTTTGCGCGACGACCGGCCGGCCGAGTAATACGCCCAGCGCGGCAAGGAGGAAGAGTTGGAGTTTCACGATGAGGTGCGGGAGCGCGGCGGTTAGAAAATGCGGTCGATCCAGGAGAGCTGGTGAGCCTTGAGGTGCGGCCAGTTGCCGTCGGCTTTCGCGAGGTTGCCCGCGACGTCCCTGGTCCACAGGTTCCAGGCCTTCTGGTTGTGCTGGAGCACGAGACGTCCGTTCAGGATCTGCCAGTAGTGCGGGCTGATTTCCGAGATGGTGTCGATCGATGCCGCGTAGCCGCAGAAGCCGCCGAACTGGGGTTCGTACTTCGCGGGATTCCGAAGGAACAGAGCTCGATTCCTCGACGAGGCGAAGTGATAGAGCGCGCCCTTGTAGGTCGTCGAGAAGGACGGGTTTCCCTCCACGGGCCGGCTTTCGGTGAAGTAACCGACGGGATCGTAGCCCTGGAGCGCGAGACCATGTTTATCGACGTTGACGAGTTCTCCCGCGCTGGCAAAGGCCGCGAGCGCGAAGGTGGCGAGCGAAGTGAGGATCAGGTTTTTCATACGGATGATTGGGGTTGAGATTGGGTGAAGGATTGAGGTCAGCGGTTCGCGAACGCGGTGGCAGTGGACGAGATGGGCTTCACGACAAAGTAATGGAATGGGCCCCGGACCGCGGTGAACTGGTGCGGCGTGCCCGCCGGGATGACAACGACGTCTCCAGGCCTGAGTTGATGGGTCTCGCCTCCGGCGATGGCCTGGCCGCGAATCTCATCCATCGACGCCGAGTTGGGCTCGATGACCGTACCGCCGACCACCAGCGTCGCGGTGCCCTCGACGACGTAGAAAACATCCGTCTCCCGGGCATGCACTTCGGCCTGGCCAGGCTCGACACGGAGGCTGGCGTTCACCTTGTAGGCGGCGGTCTCGAGCAATCTCCCGTCTTTGGCGAAAGCGGCGAACACGTCCTTCGCCGGAAAGACCGTTGCCGGGGTCGCGGTGGGCGACGCCGCGCCAGTCTTCGCCGGACCAGTGATTGCCCCCGCGCCGGCCAGGGCGAGTTCTTCGTCTTGTTGCGCGCTGCTCGCGCCGCTGACGCCCACAGCACCGATGATTTGGCCGTCCATCAGGATCGGCACACCGCCCTGGAGCGGAGTGAAGTTCTCATGCATCGCCGCCATCGCGGTGCGGCCTTTGTTGATCACGTCCTCGAAGAACTTGGTTGGTTTCTTGAAAAGCGCCGCGGTGCGCGCCTTGCCGATGGAGATGTTCGCGCCGGCGGCGAATGTGCCGTCGAGGCGCTCGAGCGCCATTAAATTTCCGCCGTCGTCGACGACGGCGATGACGCCACCGGGAGCATTGTGAGCCTTCGCGTAAGCGATTGCGCCGACGATAACCTGCCGTGCGCCGTCAAGGGTGAGGCTTTTTCTTTCTGCGACCTGCGCCTGCGCGAGGCCCGCGAATATGATGAGAGCTGGGAGAATGGATTTGAGGTTCATGTAGTTGGTTGAGGGTGATGCTTTTGGATCGAGCACCCGCAGTGGCGCGGCCATGGGGCGCGCTACCTTTGTCGCCACCTCCAGCGAATCCTTACAATCCCAGTACGCCCCCCTGGGCGGCGGCCGTTACCGTGTTTTCCTGGCCGCGCTCACAGGCCTCAAAAAGAGAAGGCGCGGTGGCAGCGAATCGCAGGAGCGTCGAGCGATTCGATCGTGATCCATCCGCGTCCCCCGGGTCTCCGATCGCGCTGGCTTCGAAAGGGGTCCGATCGACCTTAAGGTCGCTGCTGCTCTGCCGGCGAATGCTCGCGCAATGTGCGTTTGAGCCGCGCCTTGAAATCCACGTTCAACGTCGGGCTGTCAATTTCGCCCGGATGCTCGGGCAAGCGGCGGCTGGCTTCGTGCAAGAGTTCGAGTTGCTCCGTGTAACGTGCACAATACTCGCAAAAGAGTCGATGCAGTCCAAGCCGCGTCCGCGTGGTGAATGGGAGCGGATGATCGAGTTCCTCCGAAGCCAGGCGGGTTACTTCGTGGCAATTCGGCGTGATCCGCCATACTACGCCGGCTATCCTGGCCTTGAGCCAGTGGGGCGATTCATGGTCGGCGGGTACAGAGGACATCTAAAGATAAGTCGCGCGAGGACGGCGAAACTTACACTTTTTTTGGGCGAGCGCGATTTTATTGCGCCGGCGCGATGACTCCGACGTGGTCGACAAGGTCTACGATTTGGGCTGGAGGGCAATTTTCAATCGGGTGCGTGCGTCCGGCGACATCGCACCACGCGTTTTTTGCGCTCCTTCTTCTGGCACGGCCTTCAGGGCCCTGCGAAGAAGGATGAGTTGATCGCGGTAGCGTTCGCACCAGACGCAAATGAGGTAGTGAATTCGCAGGGCGAGACGCGTGCGCAGCGGCAGCGGGCTGTCCATCGAACGCGAAATGAGCCGCGTGATGTCGTGGCATTTCGGGGTGTGCGTGGCGATGAACATCACCAGCCTGGTTTTCCACCAATTGGTCGGCTCGATCACAGCCTCGCGCCTCCCTGCCCGTCGAAGAAGTTCACCTCCAGGCACTGGCGCAGGGCCATGCGCGCACGGTGGAGCATCACCCAGAGATTGGCTTCGGTGATGTTGAGCGTCGCGCAGATTTCCCTGCTCGGCACGTCGTCGATCTCACGCATGGTGAAGACGGTGGCCACGCGGTCCGGCAGCTTTGCCAGGCAGCCCTGGATGGTCTGCCAGAATTCGGCTCGCTTCATGGCATCCTCACCCTCGGGTTTCCAATCGGAGGGGCCGCGCTCGTGGATCCAGTAGTTCTCGCCGTCGAATTTGTCGGAATGTTCGTCGCTGAAGAACTCGAGATCCGTGAAATTCGTCTCGCGTCCCAGCTTGCGGAAGTAATCGCAGACCTTGTTCTTCAAGATGCCGACGAGCCAACTCCGCTCGCTGGAACGGCCGCCGAATTTTTCGTGCGTGCGGACGGCGACGAGCAGCGTCTCCTGCACCAGATCCTCGGCGACCTCCTCCTTGCGCACCCGGGTGAGAGCGAAGCGGAAGAGGCAATCGCCGTGCTCATCGACCCAGCGGTCGGGATCGGCATGGGAGCGCGTAGGTGGCGGAGCCGAAGTTTCGATTTCAGGCTGGTTCATGGTGTGCGGTGCTTTCTGAAGTGGTGTCGATCGCCTGCCGGAGTTGCTCCTCCTGGAACGGGGAACAGCGCACGAGCGCGACCGAGCGACGGGAAAGAGCAGCGAGCAAATCGAGGCCAGGACGCTCGATGAGCGAGACGTCGCCGAGATCGAGGGTGACACTCCGGCCGGCGGCGAGCATGCGGTCGCAGGTGGCGCGCAATTCGTCGATCCAGGCGCCGGCAAGATGGCCTTCGAGCCGCAAGGTGGCGGTATTTTCGGCCGGGGAAGTGATGGAAATTCGGAGCATGATCGCAGTGGGAAAAAATGCGGTTGAGTTGCGCTGCGGCCTATTTGCAAGCAACGTGCCACGACGCCTTTTGATTGCGTCCCCATCCGATTTTACTCTGAAGAATCCCCCGTTTCTGACGAACTCTCCACAAGCCACGACGCAGCCCACGAAATTCGTGGCCACGACCTTTCGTGGCCGATCCGCGAGATTTCGCGGGTTAGCGCCCGCTTAGGCCTTGGATCGCGAGATGCCGAGTTTTTGCATCCGACTGCGCAGAGTACTCGGCTGGAGATCCAGGATTTTCGCCGCGCCCTGCGCGCCCTCGATGCGCCAGTTTGTCTGCTTGAGCACGGAGACGATGTGCTGGCGCTCGACTTCCTCCAGCGCGTTGCCCGCTGAAGCGATAGAGGAGGCCGGCGAGGATGAGGGCGCCTTTACATCAAACATCGCCGACTCCGGGGACCAGGTGGGCGGCGGCGCAGCCACGCCTGGCAATGCGCCTTTCTCCACCGCGAGCACCGGCCCTGCGGACAGCACCACCGCGCGCTCGATGACGTTTTGCAACTCGCGGATATTACCCGGCCACGAATAGGCACACAATCGCGCCATCGTCTCCTCGGCGACTTGCGTGACCGGCCGGCCGAGCTTGCGCGCAAATTTCTCGAGGAAGAACATGGTGAGCAGCGGGATGTCGTTGGCACGCTCGCGCAGCGCCGGTGTCGTTACGGGCACGACGTTGAGACGATAGAAAAGGTCGCTGCGAAATTTGCCGTCGCGCACCATGGCGGTGAGATCACGATTCGTCGCGGCGATGACGCGCACATTCACCTTTTGCGTCTTCGTGCCGCCGATTGGCTCGAACTCCTGTTCCTGCAACACGCGCAATAACTTCACCTGCGTCTCCGGCGGCAATTCGCCGACTTCGTCGAGGAAGATGGTGCCGCCATCGGCCAGCGCGAAACGACCTTCGCGATTGGCGATGGCGCCGGTGAACGCGCCCTTCACGTGGCCGAAGAGTTCGCTCTCCACCAACCCCGCGCTGATGGCGCCGCAGTTGACCTTCACGAGCGGATGATCGCGACGCGGGCTGCGATCGTGAATGGCGCGGGCGATCAATTCCTTGCCGGTGCCGGTCTCTCCGCAAACCAGCACCGTGGAATCGGTCGGCGCGACTTGATCGACCTGCCGGAGAACGTGGAGCAGCGATGCGCTGTTTCCCACGATCTCCACGAAGTTGTGCTGACTGCGGATTTCTTCCTGCAGGTAGATATTTTGCGCCTCAAGGCGCGATTTCTCCTGCTCCATCAAGACGCGGTCGGTGATGTCGAGAAACATCGTGCGCGTGTAGGTGCCGCCCGGGTCGGGGCGCGACCACCATTGAATCCAGAAGGGCTTGCCATTGTCCTTGCGCCGCATTTCGAGCACCACTCCGCTGGTATCCGCGCCGCGCCCGATGGACTCGAACGCCTCGCGCATGCGGCGCTGCGCGTCCGGCGTGTCGGGCGCGAATGTTTTGCCGTAGGTCGTGGGCACATCCTCGGGCTTGATGCCGAGAATGCGCATCGCCGTGCGGTTGGCGCGGATGAAGTGGGAGTCGAGTCCTTCATGCACGTAGGCGATGGGCGCTTCGTCGAAAAGGTCGCGGAAGCGCTCCTCGCTGGCGTCGAGCGCCTTGCTCGTCTGCTCGAGTTGCACAGTCACCTGTTGTTTCTGCCGTTCGAGCGAAGCGATTTTCTGCGCCGCCAGCTCGTCGCCGAGCCGGCGCATTTCCTCCTGCACGAGGCAATCGTCCAGCGCCACTGCCACCGCGCTGGCGACTTGATCAAGAAAGGCGTGTTGGAGCGCAGCATAGGCATCGCATGCCGAGGCCATGAAGAATAGAGCGCCCCGCACCCGCTCGCCGGCGACGAGCGGCAGGACGCAGAGTGATTCCATCTGCTCCCGTCCCATCGAGCCAAAGGTGCTGGGAAACCGCTTTCCGACTTCCTCCCGGCTGGCGGCGACGTACCACTCGCGGTGCTTCATCACCCAATCCGCGACTGATCCTTCGGCGTCCAGCACGGTGAGCGGTGCGCCCTCGGTTTGGATGTTTCGCTTAGTCAGGATGTGGGCCTGGAGCCGGTCGCCGTCCGCGGGTAGGACGACGCCGAAGCAGTCGGTCGGGACGGCATTTTGCAAGCACTCCGCCAGGGCGCCAAAAAGCACATCGCGCTGGAGATGGTGACCAATGGCCCGCGTGATATTGAGCAGCGCGTGGGTCTCGACGTGCGTGCGCCGGAGCTCGGCGTGGGCTTTGCGCAGCTTTTCGTCGGCCTGCTTGCGCTCCAGTTCGGCGCAACCGCGGGCCGCGAAAATCCGCAGCGTCGCGATGTCCTCCCCGGTCGGCTCCATGGGCTCCGTGTGCAGCACGGCCAGGTGCCCGATGGTGCGGCCCATGGCGTTGCGCATCGGCACGCCGACATAGCTTTCCGCACCGATTTGTTGCAGCCAGACGTCTTCGGGGAACTTGGCCGCCAATCCGGATGACGTGGAGCAGACGTGGCCGGCCGCGACGCGCTGGCACGGTGTCCCGGGAAAGCGATAGGTGAAGCCAGCGCCGAAATCCGCACCCTCCCAAAAAGCCAGGGACTTCGATTCCAGCTCGCTCAATGTTTCCGCGGCGAAGGCGTAGCGGGCGCCGAGCGCCTGCGCGGCACTGCGGGCGAGCGAGCGGAAGAACTCATCGCCGGTGGTACTCGCGGTACCTTCGACGAGCGCCCGCAAGGCACGTTCCGCGCGCACGTAGGTGGTGACGTCGCGCGAGGAGGCGAGCAGCTTTTCGGGCCGTCCGTCCGCGTCGGCGATGGGGCTTACGACGACGTCGAACCATTTCGGGATGCGAGTCTGTGTGGTCGCGAAGAAACCCACGAATTGCGCCATGCCTCCTCCCCGGGCCGTTTTCACCGCCGCTTCCGCCGCCTCACGGTCCGCGCCCTGCCAGAAATCGATCCACGAGGTTCCGATGAACGGCTGGAGATTACAGATTTCGAGCAGCTTCATGCCGCCGGCATTCATGGAGAGGAGCCGCCCGTCGAGATCGAGAACCTTGATGCAATCCGGGCTCCCATCGATGAGACTCGCCGTGAAATCGCCACCGTCGCTGGGCGCGGTTTTCGGTTCGGCGGCTGGGCGGTTGGTGCGCGTGGGCATCAGGCGTGGCGAAGTGCGGCACGGTTGGTATCACATCCGCTAAACCAATGAAACGCTGAAATCGGTGACCTTCCCGGGCGCACTCGAAATGTAAGGAACTCGCGGCGACCACGACCAAGCAGTGCGCCGGCCACGTGCCGACCCGCGGAAATCCATTACCAACATGCATACCCATCATCACTCGCAATATCCACAGCCCGTCATGCCCAAGGTGCCCATCCGGCGCCTGCTCGAAGGGCAGACCGCGATCGTGACCGGTGCCAGCTCGGGCATCGGCAAGGCAATCGCCATCGAGCTCGGCAAGGCCGGCGCGAATGTCGTCGTCAATTACGTCAGTGGCCCGGACAAGGCGGAGGAAGTCGTGGCCAGCATCGAGGGAGAGGGCAGTCATGCGGTGGCCGCCAGGGCCGATGTCTCCAACGAAGCGGAGGTGCAGGCCATGTTCGCGCAGGCGAAGGCGGAATTTGGCACGGTCGACATCCTCGTGAACAACGCCGGGCTCCAGGTCGATGCGCCTTTCGCCGACATGACACTCGCCCAATGGCAGAAGGTCATCGATGTGAACCTCACCGGGCAATTTCTCTGCTCCCGCGAAGCGGTGCGCGAATTCAAGGCGCGTGGCGTGAAACCGGAAGTTTCCTGCGCGGCGGGGAAGATCATCTGCATCAGCTCGGTGCATGAGGTCATCCCGTGGGCCGGCCATGTGAACTACGCGACATCCAAAGGCGGCGTGATGCTGATGATGAAGAGCATCGCCCAGGAAGTCGCGCCGTGGCGCATCCGCGTGAACTCGATCGCGCCGGGTGCGATTCGCACTCCGATCAATACCGCGGCGTGGGACACGCCCGAGCATTACGCCGAGCTGCTCAAGCTCATTCCTTACAAGCGCATCGGCGAACCGAACGAAATCGGCCGCGCGGCCGCTTGGCTCGCCAGCGATGACGCTGACTATATTCACGGCATCACGCTTTTCGTCGACGGCGGCATGACGCTTTATCCGGGCTTTGAAACCGGAGGCTAGCCATGGATCCGCTCCTTGCTCTCGCGCTATCGCTCGTCATCGTCCTCCTCCGCCTCGATCCACCTTCCGTCCACTAAGATCATGCCCGCATCACTTCCTCCGCTCGACGCCGAATGGCTCGAGGCCGACGGCCTCGGTGGCTTCGCCAGTGGCACCGTATCAGGCATTCGCACCCGCCGGTACCACGCCCTGCTGCTCACTGCCACTACTCCGCCCGCCGGACGCATGGCCTTGGTCAACGGCTTTGATGCCTGGGTCGAAACGCCGCAGGGTACATTTGCGATTTCCTCGCAACGCTACGCGCCGGACGTGGTCCATCCCGATGGTGTCGCCCGGCTCGAGAGCTTCACGTGCGAACCGTGGCCGCGCTGGACCTGGCGGCTCACGGAGGATCTGCAGATCGAGCAGGAAATCTTCACCGTGCACGGCAAGTCGGCCGTCTTCGTCGCCTGGAAGCTCATCGGCGAACCGCGGGGTCCCGTCACTTTGAAAGCCCGGCCCTTCCTTTCGATTCGCGACTTTCACGGCATGCAGCACGAAAATGGCGCGTTCGGCTTCGCACCCACGGAGAGCTTTGAGCATGTCGTGTGGCAACCATATGAGGGAGCGCCGGGGGTCGTCGGGCGTAGCAACGGCCTCTATCGCCACGAGCCGACGTGGTATCGCAATTTTCTCTACGTCGACGAAGCCGCGCGCGGACTCGATGCCACCGAAGACGTCGCGTCGCCCGGAACCTTCCACTGGGATCTCGCCGTCAAACCCGCGGTTTGGCTTTTCACACCCGACAACCAACGGCTCAATCACCTCGAATCCACCGAGGAACTCTATGTGATGACGCGACGCACCGAGATGGCCCGCCGCGGAGCCTTCGAGTCGCCGCTCCATCGCGCCGCCGATGCCTATCTCGTGAAGCGCGGCTCGGGACGCACGCTCATCGCCGGCTATCCGTGGTTTGGCGACTGGGGACGCGACACCTTTATTGCGTTGCGCGGGCTGTGCATCGCCACCGGGCGGCTCGAAGACGCGCGTGACATTCTCCTCGAATGGGCCGGCGCCGTGTCGGAAGGCATGCTGCCCAACCGCTTTCCCGATCGCGGCGAAAACCCAGAGTTCAACTCCGTGGACGCGTCACTTTGGTACGTCATCGCCGTCCACGAATACATCGAGGCCGCTGAGCACCAATGCCCCGCGTCTTTCATTGCGGATTGCCACACACAGCGAATGCGCCAGGCAGTCGAGGAAATCCTCACCGGCTACAGCAGCGGTACGCGCTTCGGCATCCGCGCGGATACCGACGGCCTGCTCGCCTGCGGCCAACCCGGCGTGCAACTCACCTGGATGGATGCCAAGGTCGGCGACTGGGTGGTGACACCACGCATCGGCAAGCCGGTCGAAATCCAGGCTCTTTGGATCAATGCGCTATGGATCGGCCTGCGGTCGTCTCCGCAGTGGGAGCCATTGCTGGAAAAGGCCCGCGCCAGCTTTCATGAGCGTTTTTGGAACGAAGCCACGGGCGGTCTTTTCGATGTCGTCGATTGCGATCACCGCCGCGGCGTAAACGACGGCACCATCCGTCCCAACCAAATCTTCGCCGTCGGCGGACTTCCACTCCCCCTGATCGAAGGGGATCGCGCCCGGCGCATCGTCGCTACGGTGGAGGAGAAGCTGATCACTCCGCTTGGCCTCCGCTCGCTCGCGCCCGGCGAACCCGGTTACGCACCCCACTACGAAGGCGGCGTGTGGCAACGTGACAGCACTTATCACCAGGGCACCGTCTGGCCGTGGCTCATCGGTCCCTTTGTCGAGGCCTGGCTGCGTACGGCGGGCGACGTCGCCGCAGCCAAGGCTGCGGCGCGCACCCGTTTCCTCGCCCCGCTACAGAGACACCTAGGCACTGCTGGCCTCGGTCACATCTCCGAGATTGCCGATGCCGAGTCATCCTATACACCACGTGGCTGCCCCTTCCAGGCGTGGTCGCTGGGAGAGCTCCTGCGCCTCGAAAAAGCCATCTCATGAACCAACCCAAAATCATCGCCTTTGCCGGCAGCCTCCGCGTCGGCTCCTTCAACAAGAAACTTCTCGCGGTGGCCGCTGACGCGGCGCGCACCGCTGGAGCGGAAGTTACCATCGTCGATCTCCGCGACCTGGCGCTCCCGCTGTTTGACGAGGACCTCGAGGAGGCCGGCGGCCTGCCCGAAGGCGCGAAAAAACTCAAGGCGTTGCTCCGGGCGAGCGATGGCATGCTGATCGCCTCGGCCGAATACAACAGCTCGATCACCGCTGCGTTAAAGAACGCCATCGACTGGGCCTCACGGGCCGAGACCGACGACGAACCGCCGCTGGTGGCTTTCCGTGGCAAAGCTGCGGCACTCTTGGCCACGTCGCCGGGCGCCCTCGGCGGCCTGCGTGGTCTCGTCACCGTGCGCTCCATCCTCAGCAACATCGGTGTCCTGGTGCTCCCCGACCAGGTCGCTATCCCTGCGGCCCACGAGGCGTTCGACGAATCCGGCAAGCTCAAGGACGAACGTAAAGCCAAGCAGGTGGCTGGACTCGCGAAGGGCTTGGTGGAATTGACGCGCAAGCTCAAGGGCTGATCGGCTGAGCGTTACGCGCGCAAGGACTTTGTCCGAATGACATAGTGTCCCGGAAGGGGGGACTTCACTCACTTTTAGCGTTTCGCCGACTGGCGTTCTCGACCCGATCTATTCGTCCTGGCTTGAAAGAGAAAACGCTCTCCCGGTGCCCTGAGGCACACGGGAGAGCGCTGGTTTGGTGGGCTGTAGTTGGGCTGGGATTACAGCACTTTCTGCGCGGCCGGGGTCACAGCGGCGGCCACGAGCTTCTTCGCGGCCCGCGTGTGATGTGCGACCGTGTGCGCGGGCTGCTGGCAGCGCGAGCAAGAGGTCGTTACTTCCTGGGTGGCGATGGGACGCGGGGCGATGACGCCGGAATCGTGCGGGCCGGGGCCGGCTTGGGCGGCAGGGATGATGGCATTGCTGATCGCCAGCGTAACCGCGGCGAGGATGGATTTGGTTTTGAAGTTCATTGGGTTCGTTTGGCTATTGGTTTGATTTGTTCGCGAAGATGTCGCGTGGGAGATAAGTCGCGCGGCGTGCGAATTCCTTACAACCGCACTTGCCGCGTCCCCGACTGCCACCTGGTGCAGCCGGAATCGGCCACGCTCCCGCATCAATTACTCGCGGCCGTAAAGAAGATCGACTCGGTGCGCGAAAGCAGCGCGCCGTGGAGCGTCAGGTCGGTTCATTTGCAGCGGAAAGCAGGCCGCGGGGCGGGCCGGAAATTTGTGAGTGTCGATTTCTTCGTAAGGATTCCGCCGGTCGCGCGACGAAGGATGCACACCGGCAAGCCGCTGCCCAGATGGGCGTGCGTGCCATGCCATCCAGGCGGCCGGGACAAAACACACCACATCAACCGAAAATGAACTACCACATCATCAGCAAAACCATGCGCGTGCTCTTCGCCGCGCTCTTCGTCACCGGACTTGTCGCGCAGGCTCAGGCCGGCCCCGGCATCCAGTCGTTCGCGCCGGTCAAGACCATGAAAGAGGCCAAGGCCATCAAGCCCGGCACGACCATCGCCATCTCGTGTGGCAATTGCGGCATCACCTCGGTCTTCACCGCCGGCGAGGACCGCAGTTATCTGCATGGCTACACCTGCACGCACTGCAAGGCCAAGTTCGTCGCCCGCATGGTCGGCGGTCGCGGCACCACCGTCCCCACGTTTGTCTACGAAGACGACGCCGGGCACCAGTCGAAGCTGCTGCGCGCCATGTAATCTGCCACTCACCATCGGCCGCGAAGCCTGCATTCCTCAGGCTTCGCGCGCCGGTGGCGGCATTCCCATTTCTCCCTGCACTCCCGCTCCTCACCACCCATGAAGACCCATCCCAGCGATACCGCCGAACACCGCCGCCTCACCGAAGACCGCGAGCGCACGCGCAACTGGAAACGGTGGGGGCCGTATGTCAGCGAGCGCCAGTGGGCGACGGTGCGCGAGGACTATTCTCCCCATGGCAATTGCTGGGATTACTTTCCGCACGACCATGCCCGCAGCCGCGCCTATCGCTGGGGCGAGGACGGTCTCCTCGGCTTCACCGACCGCCAATGCCGCCTGTGCTTCGGGCTCGCCTTGTGGAATGAACGCGACCCGATTTTGAAGGAGCGCCTCTTCGGCCTCACCGGCCCGGAGGGCAATCACGGCGAGGACGTGAAGGAGTGCTATTACTATCTCGATTCGACGCCCACGCATTCCTACGCGAAGGCGCTCTACAAATATCCCCACGCCGAATTTCCCTACGCCCGGCTCGTGCGCGAAAATCGCGAGCGCGGCCTCGGCGGCCTGGAACTGGAACTCGCCGACACCGGCGTCTTCGATGAGGACCGTTACTTCGATGTCTTCGCGGAATACGCCAAAGCCTCACCGGAGGATATCTGCATCCGCATCACCATCGCCAATCGCGGGCTCGATGCCGCCACGCTGCACGTTCTGCCCACGCTTTGGTTTCGCAATACCTGGAGCTGGGGCACAAGCAATGGCAGTTCGGTGAAACCGACGCTGGCCCTCACGAATGCCGATGTGATCCGCGCGGAACAGAGCGATCTCGGCCCTTATCTTTTCTCCTGGGAAGGTGAAGCCACCGCGCTCTTCACGGAAAACGAAAGCAACGCGCAACGCCTCTGGAACCAGCCCAACGCCACGCCATTCGTGAAAGACGCCTTTCACGAATGCGTCGTCCATGGGCTCGCCGACGCGGTGAATCCCGCGCAGACCGGCACCAAAGGCGCCCCGCATTTCGTCCTCGCGCTGGCCGGCGGCGCAACACGCACGCTGAAGCTGCGCCTGGTGCGCGAGCAGGACGCGCCGGCCCTGTTTTTCGGCAAGGTCTTCGACCAGGTTTTCACCGATCGCCAGCGCGAGGCCGACGAATTCTACAACTCGGTCGAACGTCCCGACATGACCGCCGACGCGAAGCGCGTCGCGCGGCAAGGGTACGCCGGGCTGCTGTGGAGCAAACAGTTCTATCACTACGTGATCGATGGCTGGCTGAAAGGCGACGCCGGGCAAACGCCACCGCCCGCGGAGCGGCAGGTTGGCAGGAACGCCGAATGGCCGCACCTCTATTCGCAGGACATCATCTCCATGCCCGACAAATGGGAGTATCCCTGGTTTGCCGCGTGGGATCTCGCCTTCCACATGATCCCCATGGCGCAAGTCGATCCCGACTTTGCCAAGCATCAGCTTCAGCTCTTTCTGCGCGAGTGGTACATGCATCCGAACGGCCAGATTCCCGCCTACGAATTCGCCTTCGGCGACGTCAATCCACCCGTGCACGCCTGGGCCGCGTGGCGCGTCTACAAGATCAGCGGCCAACGCGGCGCGCGGGACCGGGAGTTTCTCGAGAGCGTTTTCCAAAAGCTCCTCCTCAATTTCACCTGGTGGGTCAATCGCAAGGACGCCGAGGGCAACAACCTCTTCCAAGGCGGCTTCCTCGGTCTCGATAACATCGGCGTCTTTGACCGCTCCAAGCCCCTTCCC
>NZ_JBDUCX010000040.1:0-35082 GCF_040003245.1 Chthoniobacter sp. | reverse complement strand
TCATCGCCCCCACTGAATCAGCCCCCTCTCCCGCGCGCAAGTCACCGCCCCACAGGAAGTCACCGGTCCACAAGGAGCACCCAAAATGTGCATGCTGGAGTCCATGTCCCGAAGGGACGACAGAAATTAGCCCCGGGTCGAGCGAGCTCCGCGAGCGGCCACCTGGGGTACCTACCCCCAAGCGGGCACCCCAACCGTCCCGGCGCAAGCCGCATCTCTTCCACGTGTGGACGGAGGATGCGCCCTTGCCTCTATACTGACTTCCAATCTCGCCCGCGCAGCGGCATCCATTTTCCTTGAAGGAATGGATCCCAAAGCTTCTGCTTTCTCCATTCCGCCGACTCTTGATGCCCAACTTACGCGGCCGAAGAAGATGTTAGGATACCTGCCCCAAGATGAAAGGTGACACCGCTACGCTGACACTGATTAGAGTCCTTTTTATTGCCATTTTCGGGTTCTCCCACTGCGCCGCGCAGGATGCGAGCGGAGAACGAAAGGCATTGGCGGACGAACTCATTTCTCTGATGCGCCTCGAAACGAGTTTTAAGCTCGTTTTGGAACAGAAGGGAAAGATGGAGGAATCAGCGGATTCCAGCCTTTCTCCAGAACAGAAAGCGACACGACGGCGCCAAGCGGACAAGATATACAATTGGGACGCAATCAAGCCGATCTGGATGCAGATATACACCGAGATATTCACAGATGAGGATCTGCGGGGTATGATTGTATTTTTTAAGAGTCCAGTGGGACAGAAGTGGCTCGACACACAGCCCGAAGTTCAAACCAAGACTATGCAAAAGATGCAGGCCTATATGCGAGACGCAGAAAGGAAACTGCGTAACGATCCATAATCGGCCTAACCAAGCTGTGCCCAACCTCCGCCGTCGCCAAGTTTGGCCTCGCTTCGTAAGAAATTGGGGTCAAAAAATTAGGCACTTCGCGGAGGGAATGGGGTCAACTCTTGACCCTATTCGCGGAGCGTCCGCCCTCCCCCTGCTAACTGGCGCTACATACATGGTATGTAGGGGCGAACGCCCATGACTTCTCTATTTCACGGCTCAACGGCCGCGTGAACGGGCTCCCCAACGTGTTCGGGCAACGCCCGACACGTTGGGGAACGGGTTTTGAGAGAACTGCGCTCGCGCCTACGCGCGAAAGGATTGTCCCCCGGGCAGCCCGGCGGACACGACTTCGCGCGCCGCGCGACCACCGCACCGCATGGAAGATGCGCCCCGCGCTCCCAGAACCCCTCACCAATGCCGGCAGCGTCGTCAACTTCTTCATCGACCACGCCTCCCCCGCTGGCATACACGTGATCGTTCGATGCTCCGATCGCGCAAAAAATGTACCGACTACGATCTCCAGCGGCTCAATGGTAACCGCTGCCCGAGCCTCATTTGCCATTTCCCCAGAGCGACATGAGCGAGTTCACTTACGACGTTTTTCTGAGCTACAACTCTGAGGACAAGCAGGCCGTTCGGCACCTGGCGCAGCGAATGCAGAAAGCTGGCCTTAATGTCTGGTTCGACGAGTGGGTAATTTCACCAGGGGATGACATTTTCTTGGCCATCGAGCGTGGCCTGGAAGGCTCCCGCGTGCTAGTTCTTTGTATGTCGGCCGCGGCGTTCGGCTCGGATTGGGTGGCGTTAGAACGCAGCACCGTCCTGTTCCGGGATCCGCTCAATTTGGAGCGCCGCTTCATACCGCTAATACTGAGCGATTGCAACATTCCAGACACGCTCCGGCGCTATAATCACGTGGATTATCGCAATGAAAATGAAGCCGGTTGGGAGAAGCTTTTGACAGCCTCTAAAGGGACTTGCACAGGAGCAACGCCCACACCCACACCTCCTCCATCTCAGCCGCAGAAACATCGAAGCTCTCTTGCTGTGCCCACCGTAATTCGGGTGCGCTGCAAACTAAACTGCAGGGATGCCTACTCCAACATGCTGCACCTTAGACCAGCGAGCTATATCGTGGGTCTCTGCGCCAAATTCCCACGTACCGAGTTTCGAATAATAAGGCATCAACGATCGCCATCTGAAGAAGTAAATCCCACAAGCATCGCTGATCTTACTATTGCTTGTTTCGAGCACGGGGAAGACGTTACCGTCGAGGTAACTGGAAAGTGCAGATCAATGGCAGCACAGTTTTTCAAAGTCGCCTGGGAAAACTTGGACAATTACGCAAATGATCCCGTTTCGAACAAGGCGCGGCTGACGAAGCTAATAGACGAAGCATTTGGCGAGATCGATGAACCAGACATCGAGGACTTCGGTTCCGGCATTTCGCCAGAGATTGAGCAAACGACATCGGATGACTGTTGTCGCTCGGTGGCAACTATCAATGATCGGCTGCACAACTTGAGCCTACCGATGATTCCACTGATCGCGAGGTACTTTAAGTGTCGTACGCACGTTGCATTCGATGATCGCGATCATGGTATCTACTTGTTCGAGATGGAAGCGGAGAATGGGTTCGCGTTAGACACTCGGATCATGAACCTTGTTATCGAGGTCGGAACAAGAATTACTGTGCTGACTTGGGGACCAAACCGGTTCAAAGCAAACGACTCCATCAAAACCGTTCTTGAATACTTGTGGGAATGCGATGCGTGGCTCCGCGAAAGACGTTTACACCTGGAAAGTGATGCGACAATTCGTGACCTGATCGAGTATGCACACGCGAGGCGCTTGGAAGGCTCTGAATTTGGATACGTTCAGAACCCGTTTCTGAGCAATCTACTGACGCCCAAACATGTGTTCGTCAATTTGGCCGGTTCCGTCTTTTCCAAAGAGGAGGTACTAAGACAACTAGCGGCGCCACATGTGGGTCTCAATGGAGTAGAATTGTTTTCTCTGCTAAACACCATGAGGGATTTAGTGATCCGTGAAGGTCTGGCGCTTGCCCATGCAGCAATGGAAAATGGGCCACGCATCTCAATAACATTTGGTGTGTATCCGAGCGGCGTTGTGTGGAGTGACAGCGGCCAGAGCATCAGTTTGGTGGCAATGGTCGTCTTTGCGAAAGACACTTACAAAACGTGGCTCGATTTTATGCGGAAAATGGCAATCGTATTTCGTCAAAACCCTACTCTGCTTGAGCAGCTTACTTGGTCGCGAAATAGCGAGGAGTTTTTATTGAAGCTTCGGCAGGCTGAAACTTCGATGATTAAGCAAAAAACCTGAACTGTCAGACGATGCGGGTCATACTACGACTTTTGGCTCGCGCTCGCGCGCTTCGTTAGGTGGATGGCGTCGCTTCGGCGGAGAGTAGCCAAGGATCAGGGAGGCTGGCGGTTGGGGAGCGATATGGGTCAGTCAACAAATCGTGACAGGGCGGCTTGATCTTCGGCCCAGCGCCCCACCTCGCTCCGTTTATTTCAAATCCGTCGGGTGCTGGTCGCCGTTTCTGACGCAGGCCCAATTGCCGTTGGCGGCTTTGAACATCACATTCTCGCCGTCGAATTGAGTCCGTCGCGTGGCGTTGCTGAACTTGCGGCAGACGATGTATTGGGCGTGGAAGCGGTAGATCGTGGCATTCACCGGCGCGCCGTCGAATTTGCGCTCCGCTCCGCGCGCGGGATTCACGGTCACCGTGTTGGTGAAAGTGTTGCCGGGCTGAAAGCTAAGAAGCGTGACGCCGACATCCAGGGGGGAGGACAACCCGCCCGTGTCTTTTTCAAAACTGAATCGCTCGTAGAGCCCGCTTTTCACCAGTGCTTCCGAAAACGTGCCGCCCGAACCAAGGGCGGGATACTTTTCAAACGAACAATCGGTCTGCGCTCCGGCGGCGGGCGCGGCGGGCGCGATGGGGTTGGCGCCGCTGTTGTTATTCGCGCGCGCCTGTGGGGGCGCTTCGGGTTTGGCCGGGGTCGTGTTCTTCTCTTCACCTCCCTCGGCGAGCGGACGAATCACCCGCGCCAGATTGCCAAACTGCTGCACGTACTCGCCGTCCCGCTTCACTTTGTAGGAAAGAATGCGGCGGCCATCCGTATAGATCACTTCGGTGACGGTGCCCTTGATCCAGAGGTCGTCATTCAGCACATCGTTGGCGATATTCATCTCCACCCGGTCGCCGACTTTGAAGACTTTGATCGCCGCCTGTGCGCGGGCGCTGGTGGTGGAAAAGAGCAACGCGACGGCAAAAAGCAGCGTCACGAAGGCGGTAGAAAAAGGAGTTCGTTTGGTCATGGGTCAATTGGGGTCGCTCAGGACGAGCGCAGCAGGTTGGGTTTTGGGATCGGTCTTCCCGGAATTGCCGGCGCGCCGCCGCACCGTGGACACTCGAAACGGGAACGGACGACGGGGAGCGTGGGGGTCTGCCTCGCCTCTGTTGAAAGGGGGAAACTTCCCTTTCACGATTCCAGAAGCAAACCAAGGAGAATTACAGGGCGATCCTACCCCCTCGCCCCTCTGTCCGTCCAGTGAATTGTCGACTATACACTACATGCTACAAGCAGGAACGGATGTGTGCCGATGGGACGATAGAATTAGCTCCCGGTCGATCCGGATCCGGCGGCGCTGCGGGAGTTAGCGTAGCTTAGGACGCGGGCGAAGCCCGCCCCAAAAAGCCTGTCATCCTGAGCTTGCCGAAGGACCTCCAATATCCTTCTTTTTCATCAGTCCGGTACGAAGTTTACGCCGTATTTCCCGCTGACGCCGCGTATTAGGACAATTTGGGTCGGCGTCGTTCGCGTCGTAACAAAGGCGGAGAGAGGGACCACGGATGACACAGATGGGCACGGATTTCCGTAACGGCGCGTCGGCAGTGTCCTAATTTGAAATGGTGCTTTCGGCTCGCGCATGGCTCTGGTGGATTTCAAACTAGGGAAATCTGGCCCGAGGCGATGGCCACTTTGACCGCTGTTTCCGGGGAAGCGACCGGCGGAATCCCTAGCACGGTTGCGGATAGTTCTTCGCCCGCATCGCTCTTGAACGGCCACGCGTAGCAGCGGAACGTCTTCGGGTGTCCGATAATTTCAAAGGTGTCCACGACCCCCTCCCAAATGACCTTGCCTTGAAACGCCTCGAATACGGGCGTGGAATCCAGGTGATGCGCCGTGCAATGGTGCAACGTCTCAATCGCCGTCTTCAACTTTTCGGTGCGTTCGCTCATCCCTCCACCATTTCCACCAGATCGGCCACAGTCCACGCCGAATTGATAACGCCAGCAGCCACGGCGGGAGCCGTGCGGACGGTCTTGTGAACCTTGCAGAAGTTGTAATAGGCGTAGTGGAGCCCAACGGCAGCCTTGAAGTTCTCGATCTTCTTGGAAAACGCATTGGTGAGACGGGATAGGCGGCGGCAGTGCATCCGCAACGTATGGTTCTGCTTCTCCACGTAGGAGGTGGAAACCAGAGACATATCAGGATTGCCGGTGACGGGCTCCTTCTTCACGCCGACAACTTCAGCGGGAGAATAGCGGCGCTCATCGCCAGCGGATGGGTGCTTGAACACTTTCACTATCGAGCCGTAGTCAACGTCTCCCGCGAAAGCGCGGTCAATCGCCTTCTTGTAGGCCGGGAAGGCATCGGAGGAGATTTGCACGCGATGCTTGAGCCGGTTGGACAGGTCTTCAATGAACGCGTTGGCCATTTCATCGGTGCGCTTTCCGACCGCGAACGTCGGCACCAGCTTGGTTTCCGCATCAATGGCAATCCATGTCCACACGTCACCGGCCACAGCCCACTTGAGCTTCTGATTGGCGGTCTTCTGCTTCATGCCAATGAAGCCCCAGATTTCGTCAACTTCGATCAGCTTGGAATCGAGGTTTACCAGCTTTTCATCCATGATCCGCTGGCAGCCTTCACCCATGCGGACACCAAGGCGCATGATCGTGTCACGATGCACGTTCGTCATGCGCTCGATACCGCGAATGCTGCAACCCTCAGCGAGGGCGGAAACGATTGCGGTCTTCTTTTCGGTGGAGAGGATGTTGGCCATATGGATTTCTTATTTGACTTAATGTGCCACGGAAAGTAGCTTGGGTCAACAATTATTTTTGTGGCACAAAAAGAAACATCCAAAATCGGCAGGCCGAAACTCCCCAAGGGAGAGGCGAAAACAGCAATGGTGCGCGCTCGCGTCACTCCTTCAGAATTGAAGGCGATTGAAAGAGCCTCCAATGGAAAGGGCGTGTCGGAGTGGGCAAGAAACGTTTTGCTGGCTAAGCTACTTCAATAATTCGGATTCCATTGCCCTCCCCTTCGCGGCCTTGTCGTTTCCTCCGAAAGCCACATACGTTTGGGATGCATAATCCAAAGAAGTTCGCAGCATGAGCGGGTCTATCGGGGTAGACGCTGCTGTAACTAACTTTGCTATGTCATTTACCGTTGGCTCTGGTTTTTGAGCAAGTGTTCGCACCACTAAAGTAGTGAGATAAAATCTAAGGTCGGTCTTGGCGTCTTGGGATAGCTCCGTATCTGAGTTTACAAACTCGGAACATTGCCTGTCAATTAATATGCACGCCGCAAAAAAATCTAGCGGGTATTGATCCCCAAATATAATCGGAGCGCTTTTCTCGCTGTTTAAGAGCGAGTCGGGTCTAGCGCGCGCATCAGATGGCTTTTGTAAAAAAGCTGCAATGATAGCTTGACCCAACGCTTTCATGCTAACCATTTGTGATATAGGCCGATTCAAACGACGATGCTTTCCCTTTTTTCGGTCGTAATATAATCCCGAATGCAGCAATCTGTCCTCTATAGCAAATTGTATAGGGTCGTTTGCCTTCAGCGAGATTAGGTTAACAGCGGTTTGATAGTTGGTCGCCTTTGTAATTGCATTTTTGCTGCTTTCTTCAGGAGCAACAATTATTTTTATTAGTATATGTCGGTTGTTTAAAGAGGGATTCGACCGTGCGTTGAAAACTTCATGGGAGGTTTGTAGCCCATTAACTAGTTCGGGGTTGTCAATCGAAACTGTATTGCCGGTTACAAAGCATTTATCCGATAGAATCGTGATGCCATTATTTAACCACCAAAAGTCCTCTTTAAAAGTTGGGCTATTAAGATTCTCCCTGATCTGTTTATTAACAGGATTATTACGTTGATAGTCTCTAACGTTTGGGTCCATTACCCACGTCCTTATATTGCCATGCTCATCTTCCAGAAATTTAGCGAACTGCGAAACTGTTGAAAGGCACACGACTGATGTATCCGGCATGTCAAAATGTCTTATTTTCCCTAGGAGCAATGTTGTCTCTCGACAGGTTTGCACGGCGTCAAAGATTCGAGATGCGCCCCATGGGTCAAAAGACGGGGTGCTTTTTGGCAGCTTTTCTTTAATGTATCGGGTTACTTCTTCTGCGCGCGCAATAATACCGGATGATGGGGTGTTTTCGCTTTTTGTAACGTAGACTAGCCGCACCGACAGCTTATGCGGTTTTACCATTACTTTTTCGTAAACGCTGCGAAAAAGCATCATTGAGTCTTTGGCTTTTTGGTTAATTAGATCGATCCCGTCGAGTGGCTCCCATTCAAGCAAATGGCGCATAAATGAAGATAGTTTGTGTATCTTCCCCTCGCTCCAGGATGCTGAGCGAGTTACTTGCGACACGATCAACTCAAGCACAACATTATCCTTCGGAGCGAAATTATCGTCTCCAACTATTGTGTTGTCAGCCAAAAGATAAAACCCGTCCACTCCGTCATCTTGACCGCCCCCTAAGTTTCCTGCTTCTATTTCGGCATCCGCAGGGTCGGCATTCTTCAATATTTGCTCCAAAACATAAATCTCGAATGCATCGTCTTCTTCAGCAGTTGGCATTCGCGCATTCTTCCAAAGCGTGAAATTTATATTGAGGGCGTTCGTCTGTAATGTGCTCATAGACCATCCGGCAGCGGGTTTCTTCTGCCGTGTGTTGGCGCCGATCATGCCGCACCCCCTTCCGTATGGTCAATGCCCGTACTTTTACTGGCAACAGAGTGCTTTCGGGTACACCAGTACCGGCGAACCACACCCAACCATGACCAAATCCACCAGAAACACCGGCAAGCCTTGGACTCCCGCTGACGTGAAGCAGCTCGGCCAGCTTGCGAAACAGAACACTCCGACTCGCGTGATCGGCCTGAAGCTGGGCCGCACTCCTGATGCGGTCTACAAGAAGGCATCGACCGAGGAAATCCCTCTGTCGCCAACAAACCAGTCTCCGTACAATCGCCAGAAGAAGTAAGCAGGCGGACTGCCTGTTCGTAGATTTCCCGTTCGCCCTCAGACCATGCGTGATCGTGGTCGGCAAGGGCTACAGCCAGACTGTCCAGTGCCCCAAGGACTAGGGCGCGATCATCATGGGCCAGGTTCACTGGCCACCCCCCTCCCTAAGGGGAGCAATTTGCCGGTTTCGGCAAATTAGGACACTACCGGCGCGTCACTTCCTATCCATCCGTGTTATCCGTGCCATCCGTGGTTGAAATCGCCTGCCGCACGTCTGTGGGATCACAGAGACAATCGTACGCAAAAGCCCCTCCCCCTCCGCGTCTCCGCGCCTCGGCGGTTTACTCCCCGGCCCGGGGTCGAACTTTCCGCTCGCCATCCGTCGCACTTTTCCAAAGTCTCTCGCGCGGTTCGCCATGAAAAGCCCCGGTCATCTTTTAGCACTCGTTTTCACCGCGCTTTTTGTCGCCGTTTCGCCGGCGCGGGCGCTCACTGTGGTCATCGATGCCGGGCACGGCGGGCAGGACCGCGGCGGCGCTCCCGGCCAGCGGGTGCCGGAAAAGCCTTACACTCTCGATGTCGCCAAGCGTCTGGCCGCAACCCTGCGCGAGGCCGGTGTCCGCGTGGTGATGACGCGCGATGGCGATTACTTCGTGGGCCTGCGGCAGCGCTGCGACATCGCCAATGCCCAGAGCAACGCCGTTTTCGTCAGCGTCCACTTCAACGGCGCGCCGCGCACCGCCGCCGATGGCGTGGAGACGTACTACTACACCTCGCAGAGCGCCGCGCTCGCCGCCTCCGTGCACCGGCGCTTGCTGGCGGCGACCGGGCTGGAGGATCGCCACATTCGCCGGCGCGGCTTTTTCGTCATCCGCCGCACCCGCATTCCCTCGATTCTCGTGGAGCCGGGCTTTCTCAGCAATCCGCAGACGGCCGACCGCGTGAGCAACTCGGCCGCTTATCGGCAGAAACTGGCCGACGCGATTGCCCGCGGCATCCTGGATCGCAACCGCTGAAGAGCGCCCCCCGGCCATGATCCTCTCCTGCGGCGAAATGAAAGCGCTGGAAGAGCGCGCCTTTGCCGATGGCATCACCGCCGAGGCGCTGATGGAGGAAGCGGGCCGCCAGATTGCCGGGGCCATCTCGCAGTTTAGTCCCCACCCCGGAAAGTGCGTCGTCGTCTTTGGCAAAGGCCATAACGGGGGCGACGCGCTGGTGGCCGCACGGCACCTCGCCCAGGCCGGCTGGACGCTGGAATGGAAGCCCGCGTTTCCCGAAGACTCCTGGGCGCCGCTGACCCGGAAGAACTGGGACCGGGTGAAGGAGATGAAGCCGTTTGACGACCTGATCGGCACCGATACCGATCTCGAACTCCGTGGCTGGACCGATGTGGGCGTGACCGGCATCCACGGCCCGAGGCTCAATCCGCTACCGCTGATCATCCTCGATGGCCTGCTCGGCATCGGCGCGGGCGGCGCGTTGCGGGAACCGATTCGCAGCGCCACGCAAGAGATCAATCGGTTGCGGGCCACGAGTCACGCCCGGGTCTTCGCCCTTGATCTGCCGACCGGCCTCGATGGCGACACCGGCGCGGCCGATCCCGATGCCGTGGTCGCCGATTACACGCTCACCATCGGCTTCGCCAAGCAGGGGCTCCTGGCCGATGGGGCGACGCATTTCGTCGGCCGCCTGGCGGTGTTGCCGCTGGAGGAGCTGAGCCGGCGCGCCAGCGGTGTGAGCTCCGAGGTGGTCGCCACGCCGGAGAATCTCCGACCCACACTGCCGCGCCGCAATTTCGACACGCACAAGGGCCAGTGTGGCCGGGTGGGTCTCATCGCCGGTTCCCGCGGCTTCGTCGGCGCGGCGATCATGTCCGCCGAGGCGTGTGTCCGCGCGGGCGCCGGGCTGATCACGCTTTATGTCACCGAAGACATCTATTCCATCGTCGCGGGAGCCATTTCCCCGGAAGTGATGGTGCGGCCAGTGCAGTCGTATTTGGAAGTGCTCGACGTCAAGGCAGACGCTCTGGCCATCGGCCCGGGTCTCGGCACGCGCCACGCCAACGAAGTGCGGCAGATCGTGGAGCGCGCCACCCAGCCGATGGTGGTGGATGCGGACGCCCTCAACATCCTCTCCAGCAACATCCACATCATCGGGCGCTGCGCCGGCCTGCGACTGCTCACGCCCCATCCCGGCGAGATGGCCCGCCTGGACTCGCAATCCAGCGACCGCAGCCGCCGGGAGACAGTCGAGGCGTTCAACGCACGTTGGCCACACATCCTCCTGCTCAAAGGCGCGCGCACCCTCATCGGCCAGCAAGGCCACCCGCTCTCCTACAACACCACCGGTTCACCCGGAATGGCCACCGGCGGCATGGGCGACATGCTCACCGGCGTCTGCGCCGCCCTCGCCGGCCAGGGCCTCCCGCTCTACGACGCCGCCCGCACCGGCGCCTGGCTCTGCGGTCGCGCCGCCGAGATCGCCGTGACCCTGGGCGACGACTCGGAAGAATCGCTCACACCGACCGGCTTGCTCCAGCATCTCGGCCGGGCGTTTGACGATCTGCGGGCAGGTGGGTGGTAGGAAAAGACAGAACATCCAACGCCCAACATCCAATGAGGGCATTCTTCGGAGCGCTTGCGCCAATTGGATGTTCGATGTTGGGCGTTGGACGTTGGATGTTCTGCCTTTCACTCCCCGCGCACTCCCCGCTTGTCTAACGCCCCCCCATCCTCCACCTTTCCCCTTTAATGACGCAGAAAACTTCAGGCTGTCTTTGGATGCTGGCGGGCTTCGGCCTTTGCCTCGGCTTCCTCACAGTCCTTGCCATCGTCTTCATCGTGAGCAGCGGCAACAGCATGCGCACCGTCGTGACGCCACGGGCGCCGCGCTTTGAAGAGTCCGTGGTCGTGGACGGCAAGCCGGCGAAGGACGCAAAGGACCCGGACGCGAAGATCGCGCTGATCTACCTGCGCGGCATCATCAGTGCCGCCGAGCCCGGGGCTCTCGGCGAGTCGATGGTCGAGGACATCAAGATCCAGCTCGAGCAGGCCGCCACGGACGACAAGGTGAAGGCCATCGTCCTTTATGTCGATTCGCCCGGCGGCGAAGTCACCGCTTCCGATACCATCTACAACGCCGTGCGGAAAGTGCGCGACGGCGGTTACGGGAAAAAGAAACCGGTCGTCGTCTACATGGGTTCGCTGGCTGCCTCCGGCGGATACTACGTCTCCTGCGCCGGCAACTGGCTCATGGCCAATGAAACCACGCTCACCGGTTCCATCGGCGTGATCATGCAGTCGATCAATTACCGGGAACTCTTCGGCAAGGTCGGGCTCGAAACGATCACTTTCAAGAGCGGGCAGTTCAAAGACATGCTCAGCGGTTCACGCGAGCTCACCCAGGAAGAGCGCGACTACGTGCAGAAGATGATCATGGATAGCTACGCCAAATTCGTGGGCATCGTGGCCCGCGAGCGCAAGCTGAACGAAGACGAGCTGCGCCACGGCCTGGCCGATGGCCGCGTGATCTCCGGCAAGGACGCCAAGGCCGCGAACTTGATCAACGCCACCGGCGAAGTCGAAGACGCTTACGCCAAGGCGATGGAACTCGGCGGCGCCAAGGGGGCGACGGTCGTCCGCTACGAAGCGGCCTTTAAGTTCGGCAAACTTTTCCGCCTGCTCGGCCAAAGCGAAAAGACCAGCGTCGAGGTGAATGTGGCCAGGGCGCTCGGACCGAAGCTCGAAGCCGGGCGGCTCTATTTTCTGCCGGGCTTTTACGCGCCGTAACGCTTGCCGGTTCCCGCTTCCACTCCGCCCGAGGCCTGGCTGGCCGCCGGCTTCTTCCTCCTCGTCTCGCTCGCCATCTATGGCGCGCAGGTGCGCCGGGTGATGCGCGATGGCGGCAAGGTGCTGGTCGATGAACTCGGCCTGCCCGAGCTGCTCATGACGTTCGTCTTCGCCGGCTTCTTCGCCATGCTCACGGTATCCGCCTTCCAACGCCACGGAGGACAGGAGCCGCCGGCGAACATTGATGCCTTGCTGCCCAGCTCGCTGCTCCTCCTCATTTTTGTAGCCGGTATCTCGGGGTTCATGCGCTTCCGCGGTCTGAACCTGCTCCGCACCTTCGGTCTCAATCGTGTCGGGCCGCTCGCCGTATTGGGCTGGGCGGTCGGATTGATCTTCGCGGCCTTTCCTCTGCAGGTCGTCGCTCAGGCCATCACGCTCTTCGCGACGCACGGCAACGTCGAACCCCAGCCTCTCGTGGATCTCTTCAATAAAGTGGCCCGGCAGCACGACTTTTCGGCGATGAGCAAGATCCTCGTCTCCGCCGTCATCGTCGCGCCGATTTGCGAGGAGTTTCTCTTTCGCGGTTTTTTTTACGGCGTCTGGAAACGCTATATCGGTCCGTGGGGCGCCGGCCTTCTCGCCTGTTTGCTGTTCGCTGCGTTTCACGCCCATCTCCCCTCCTTCGCCGGCCTCTTCATTCTCGCCGTGTGTCTCAACATCGCCTACGAGCGCACCGGTTCCTTGGTCGTGCCCATTGTCATGCACGCGCTTTTCAATCTCACCAGCCTGCTCGTCATTTACGCCCAGGCGCAGCCCACCGCCGCGCCGTGAAGTCCCCCCGCCGGGCACCACAAACTGCTCCCGCTTCCCTCGCCGATTGGGGTGAGGATCGTCTCGTCGCCGCCCTCACGCAGGGGCTGCCGCTGGATGCGCAGGTGCTCGTCGGCGCGGGCGATGATTGCGCGGTCATCGGCCGTCCGCGGGACCAGCGCTGGCAGCTCTTGAAGACGGATGCCGTCGTCGAGGGCGTGCACTTTCTCGCCGCGGAAGATCCCCAACGCGTCGGCTGGAAAGCGCTCTGCCGCGCGATCAGCGACATCGCCGCGATGGGCGGCACGCCCGCTCATGCGCTCATCACACTCGCCGCGCCGGCCACGACGCCGGTCGCCCGCGTGCAAGCCCTCTACGCCGGCTTGTGCAAAGCCGCGCGGAAATATGGCGTGGCTATCGCCGGCGGTGAAACGTCGCGTTCGCCCGGCCCGCTCTTCCTCAGCATCGCCCTCACCGGCTGGGTCGAGCGCAAGCATTGCGTGCTCCGCTCCGGCGGGCGTCCCGGCGATTACCTTTACGTCACCGGCCGGCTCGGCGGCTCCCTGGCCGGCAAGCATCTCGACTTTCACCCACGCCTCGACGAAGCGCGCTGGCTGGTCTCCCATTTCAAGCCCCGCGCCATGATGGACCTCAGCGATGGCCTCGCCGCCGACTTGCCCCGCCTCGCCGCCGCGAGTCGTTGCAGCCACGTCATCCAGGAAGACCGCATCCCCCTCAATCCCGGCTGCACAACAGCCCAAGCGATGGCGGACGGTGAAGATTTTGAACTCCTCTTCGCCCTCGCCCCGCGCTCCGCCACTGCCTTGGAAGCCGCTTGGAAAAAGCGTTTCCCGCGCCTCCCGCTCACCCGCATCGGCCATCTCCTTCATCCTTCCTCCTTCACCCTTCATCCTTCGCCCCGTGGCTACGACCATTTCGCACAGCGCTGAAGAAACCATGGCCCACGGCCGCGCGCTGGGCGCCACGCTGCAACGTGGCGACGTCGTCGCGCTCTGCGGCGATCTCGGCGCGGGCAAGACTCATTTTGTCAAGGGCGTCGCCGCCGCCCTCGGCGCGGACGCCGCCGTGACCAGCCCCACCTTCACACTCATCCACGAGTACCTCGGCGGGCGGCTGCCGCTCTATCACTTCGATTTTTACCGGCTCGAGGACGAAGATGAGGCGCTGAAGATCGGTCTCGACGAGTACCTCGACGGCGATGGTGTCTGCGTCATCGAATGGGCGGACAAATTCCCCACCTTGCTTCCCGCGCATACCTGGTGGTTCCGCTTCACCCATCGTCCCGACGGCGCGCGCGCCATCGAGTACTCCGCATGATCACGCTGGCCATCGATACCTCCGCCACGGACGGTAGCGTCGCGCTGCTCGCCGACGGCGCGTTGCTCTTCGATGAGCGCTTCACCGCCGACCGCAGCCACAGTGCATCCCTTTTCGTGACTCTCGAGAAAGTGCGGGCGCTGGCCGATCACGTCGATTGCATCGCCATTGGTCTCGGGCCAGGCTCCTACGCGGGCGTGCGCATTTCCATCGCCGCGGCTCTCGGGTTGCGGTTCGCGCTGGGGGCAAAACTGGTCGGCATCCCCTCGGTCGCGGCGCTCGATACCGCGGCGCGGGATTACCTCGCCATCGGGGATGCGCGCCGCGAGAGCTTCTACTTCTCGCGCATCGAACAAGGCGTCTGCATCGAAGGACCGCTGCTCGCCACCGAAGCCGAACTCACCGAGCGCCTGACCGCTGCTGGCGCGCTACCCGTCTACGCCACCGCGGCGGTGCCGCAGTTCCCCGCCGCCCAAGTCGTCCTTCCCTCCGCCGTCCTCCTCGCACATCTCGCCGCTGCCGGTCGCGGCATTACTGCCACCGACGATCTCGAGCCGATCTACCTGCGCGAGCCGCACATCACGCAGCCGAAATCGCGCCCGGGTATTCCACCTCGCCCGTAAGCCGCAGATTGTCGCCGAGCGGGGTGTAAACCGGGTTGCGAATGATCGCGGATTCCGCGGTCGAGCCGGCGCCGCGCCCGCCCACGGCGACAGTCGGTCCGCCGCAGAGCAAGGGCGCCAGATAGAAGTTCACCCGCTGTACCAAGTGACGATCGAAAGCTTCTCCCAACACTTCGCCGCCACCTTCAATCAGCACGCTCGTGACCTGGCGCTTTCCCAGATCGCGCAGCACGGCGCGCAGCGATTTTCCGCGATAGACCAACGTGCGTTCGCGATGCTCATCCGCGAAGAGATGCGCGTCCTTCGGCAATTTCCCGCTGCGCGTCACCACGATGCGCCACGGTTGCCGCGCCCCGCGCACGCCGCGCACCGTGAGGCGCGGGTTGTCGCAGCGCAGGGTCTCGGCCCCGATCAGGATGGCATCCACTTGCGCGCGGAGGCGATGCGCGTCGGCCCGCGCGGCCGCGTTCGTGAGCCATTGGCCTTCGCCCGGCGGACGCGTGAGCCGGCCATCGAGCGACATGCCCGCCTTCGCAATGACCAGTGGCATCTTCGTCACGATCCAATGATTAAACGCCACATTCAACGCCCGGCATTCTGCTTCCAGCACTTCCGTCGTCACCTGAATTCCCGCCGCGCGCAGCAGCTTCACCCCGCGCCCGGCATGGTCGGGATTCGGGTCGATCGTCCCGATCACCACCCGCGCAAATCCCGCCGCGATAATGGCCCCCACACAAGGCGGCGTGCGGCCATGCGTCGAGCATGGCTCCAGCGTCACATAGATCGTCGCGCCGCTCGCCAGCCCCGGTTTCTTCAAGGCCCGGATCGCCTCGATCTCCGCATGGGGCAACCCGGCGCGACGATGAAACCCGCGCGCGATGATGCGCCCGCCACGCACGATCACGGCGCCGACCGCAGGGTTTGGGCTCGTGTGGCCCAGCCCGCGGCGCGCCTCAGCCAGGGCGGCCCGCATGTGTTTTTCGTCGTGCATGCTGTTAGATTAGAACTTGCGCACACTCGTTTGAACCCGGAACTTCACGCCGTGTCACTCACCCTCCGGGAGAAGCAGAGACTTTATCACAGCCTGGCGCAGCTCGTCCGTCCCGGTATTCCCTTCCCTTCCGCGCTGGACAAGCTCGCTCCCTCCGCGCGGGGCGATGCCCGCCGGCTGATCGAAGCCGCCCGCAAATCGCTGCACAGCGGACACACGGTGGGTGAGGCCTTTGCGGCCCAACCGTCGATCGTCACTCCGCTGGAGATTGCCGTCATCTCCGCGGTGGAAAAGAGCGGCCACCTCGAGCGCGGCTTGAGCGAGCTCTCGGAATACTTCGGCTCGCTGCATCAAGCCCGCGTCAAAATCCGCGACCGCTGCGCCTATCCGATATTCCTGCTGCATTTCGGCATCCTCGTCCTGAACGTGCCCACGATGGTGCTGAAGGATGCCCATCAGTATTGGCACGATGTCGGGACGGCCTTCTTCTTTTTTTACGGCGCCATCCTCATCGTAGCTCTCGCCACGCCGCTGCTCCGCGATGGGGCCGAGGGCATCGCGGCGCTGGATCGGCTGCTGATTTCCATCCCGCTGCTCGGCAACATTCGACGCGCCTTCGCGCTCTCCCGCTTCTGCACGGTCTACGGCATGCAACTCGACGCCGGCATCAATGTGATCGACTCGGTCCAGTCCGCCGGGCGATCCAGTCTTAGCGGCTTGGTGCGGTCCGCTGTCGATTCCGCGCTGCCGCGGATCCGCGCTGGCTCGCAAGTCGGCCCCCTGCTCGCCGCCAGCGATGCCTTTCCAACCGACCTGACGCAGGCCCTCATCGTCGGGGAAGAGACGGGTTCTCTCGATGACGAACTGCGGCGCATGGCCAGGGAGTTTCGTGACCGGGCGCTCTCCGCGCTGGAGCGATTTGCCGATTGGCTGCCCAAGGTCATCTATGTCGCGATCGTCATGTACTTGGGTTGGAAGATGCTCGGTCTGATTCAAACGACCATCGTTCCCTACTATCGGGCTGGGCTGGGGGAATAGCGCCATATCGACGCAACTCAGTAGTTTCATTGCGGGCACTATATGGGACATAGTGGCTCTTAATCTGGAGCGAACCCACCAGAGATTAATTTTCTTAAAATGTTTACCGCAAACTACTTATGATATTTTAATCCACCCAAATAGCGAGTGGCACCTCCCAAGCTGGATAGAGAAGGTGAAGAAACCAAAACCAACTTCACCTGAACCATATGAGCATTATCCGTTATCAACTCCCTCAACTCTCCCGCTGGTCGTCGTTCGACCGCTTCTCCTCGCTGCGCGATGAAGTGAACCGTCTGTTCGAACTCCCGCGACAGAGCCGCGATCGCAGCCCCTTCAGTGGCTGGACTCCGGCCCTCGATGTCTTTGACGAAAAGGACAACCTGGTCGTCACGGTCGAGCTGCCTGGCCTGAAGAAAGACGAGATCAACCTGTCGCTCCACGACGGCATCCTCACCATCTCCGGCGAGCGCAAGCGCGAGACCGAGAAGAAGGAAGGCGAGACCTTCCGCAGCGAGCGCTACTTCGGCAAGTTCCAGCGCAGCGTCACCCTGCCCGCCACCGTCGACTCCAGCAAGGTCAACGCCTCCTACAAGGACGGCATCCTGGCGGTGACGCTCCCCAAGGCCGAGGAAGCCAAGCCGAAACAAATCGCGATCAGCCTTTCCTAAGAAACACGAAGAATTGATCCGCTTTCAGGCGGGTTGCCATGGCCCGCCGGAAACAAACCACAAACCACATCCACCACCTTTCAAAAAACTATGAACACCACCTTGAACAAACCTGCTTCTGAATCCTGCGCCACGCCAAACGGCGCCAACCGCGCGAGCTATGTCACCCCGCTGGCCAATGTCCTCGAAACCAAGGACGGCTACGTCCTCGAAGCCGAGCTGCCCGGCGTGGGCAAAGATGGCGTCGAGCTCACCGTCGAGAACGGGGAACTCACCATCGTCGGCCGCCGCGCTGTCGTCGAAAACCGCGGCCGCGAAGTCTATCGCGAGTCCCGCGTCCGCGACTTCCGCCGCACGTTCGAGCTCGATCCTTCGATCGATGCCACGAACATCACGGCCAAGGTCGATCAAGGCGTCCTGAGGCTCCATCTGCCGAAGGCAGAGGCCCTCAAGCCGCGCAAGATCACCGTCGGCTAAAGCCGCCGGCCGGGCAAGTTGAACCCGGCTTCGGCAAACATTTGGTTTCGGTAACCCACGACCTCGTGGCCGCGCGCCACGAGGTCGTGCTTTCTGGCGGTGAGGAGTAGTCTATGGATCGACCCGCACCCACAAATGTCCGACGGCGCTCTCACCGCGTTCATTGGTGTGCTCGACCTTCACGATGTAGTCACCCGCCTTGGCGAACGCGTGTTGAGTGATCGCGTAGCCGTCCTTGGCGAGCGCTTTGGCATTGCCGTCGGACTGCACATTCACCATCGGCGAGCCATCGCCGAAGTTCCACGTCTCGCCGCCGCGATCGCGGAAAGTGCGGACTTTGAAAGTGATGTTGTCACCCGGCTTGAGGTTCATGGTGGGTGAGAAACTCGGGTGAATGGCCGGCGGGATGTTCTTCTCGTCTTCGCCGATCACCTGCACGATGGCGAAGTCGTAGCTGGCGTGCCCGCTATCATCCGTCACCTTCACCACTTCGCTGTAGGAGCCCGGCCTGGCATAGGTGCGCTCGAGGTTCGCGCCACTGGCCTTGCTGCCGTCGGTGAAAGTCCAGTCGTAGCCGGCGATCTTGCCCGAGGCCGCCCAGGACTTGGAGGCATCAAGCGTGGTCTTTTCACCCACGCGAATAAAGCGATGCGGACGCGCCACGGCGATCAGGGCGGGCTTTTGCTCGCGGAGATATGCCTCCCACACGAATGCATACGCCTCCTGCGTACCCCACGCGCCGGACGGCTGGCGGCTCTTGATGCCAAAGTGCAGGTGCGACCATCCGCCGCTCGCACCTTCCTTGCCGAGGATGCCGATGCGCTGGCCCATCTTCACCCGTGTGCCCTTCCGGATCTCCGGATCGATGGTGTGCAAATGGCTGTAACGATAGAACCAGCCGCGATCATCCAGCACATACACCACATCGTAACGCGGCCGCACCGGTGTTGCCTCGAAGTCCGGTAGCGTGCTGTTCGAGACGCTCACCACGAGGCCGTCTGTCGCCGCGACCACTTCGACCAGTCCCTCGCAGCCGCCGAAATCGAGGTCGTTATGATAGTAGATCTTCTTCCGGTCCGGCTTGTCGCCGCCATCGACATACGTCGGCTCGTTCGAGAACTGCGTCATCGTCGCGAACCAGCGCTGTTTCAGCGGATAGACAAACGTGCCCGGCTCCACCCACGGCGAGCCCGCCGGCCACAAGCGCAGGCGCGCATCCTTCAAAAGCCCCCACGAGTCCTCGGTGCTGTTCGCCTTGTAGCCGCGCGTGATCGGACAATCGATCTGCACGCCGCCGACGGTTTGCGGAAGGTTGTAGTTCGCGCTCGTGAGCCACGCGTGTTTGCCATTCACCTCCACTTCCACTTTCGCCTCGCGCACCGCCTTGCTCATGGAATCGACCGCTTCCTGGACGTCGAGCAGCTTCACGACCGCCGTACTCCCATCCGCCAAAGTTACTGCCGTCGATTCGCCGATCTTCAAGTCCACCGCGCGCAAGGTGGGTGCCATGGTCGGCGCAGGAATCTCGGCTTGAACCCCGCTGGCAACGACGAGCGCGGCTACGATTATCGGGAGAAAGAAGGCGATCTTCATGCGGTTCTCATTCGTCGCTCCCCTTCTTTCCCTTCTCACCAGGCAGGCGCCGGCCCGTGGCCTTCGCCCAGCGCGCGTAGGCCTCGCTCAATTCCTTCACGAGCTCCGGCTTCTCATCCGCGAGATTGCGCAATTCCGTACGGTCCGCCTCGATGTCGTAAAGCTCCCATTTCAGCGGACGGCTGAGCGTGTCCCACACCAGCTTCCATTGGTCATGGCGGATCGCGCAATTGCCCGCCCACTCCCAGCACAATTCCGCGGGAGCCGGGCGCGTGCCGCCCCGCAGGATTGGCACGAGACTCTGGCCCTCGAGTGGTTTGGTCTTTTCACCGTTAATCTCCGCGAGCGGCGGCGCGCCGGCCAGCTCGAGGCAGGTCGGCAGTACATCGATGATATGCGCGAGCTGTCCGGTCATCGTCCCGGCTTTCACTTGGCCCGGCCAGCGCGCGATGAAGGGCGTGCTGATGCCACCCTCGTTGACCCAGCTCTTGTAACGCCGGAAGGGCGTATTCTGCGCCCAGCCCCAGCCGGGACCCACGGCGGTATAGGTGCTCACGATGCCGGGCTGCTGCGTGTCGTCCCGTCCGCCGGGTTCCTCGGTGCAGCCGCCGTTGTCGGAGAGAAAGAGCACCAGCGTGTCCTTCGCGATGCCAAGCTCGTCGAGCTTCTTCAAGACGCGGCCGATGTTTTGATCCATGCGATCGATCATGGCGGCGTAAGTCGCCATGCGCAGGTCCTCCCAATCCTGGTTCGCCTTCGCAAAATCATACGACTGCGAATCCGTTGGCGAGAGCGCATACTTGGAATCAACCACCCCCATCGCGATCTGCCGCGCGTAACGCTGGCGGCGCAATTCCTCCCAGCCCATCTTGTATTGGCCGCGATACTTCGCGATGTCCTCCGGCCACGCCTGCAGCGGGTAGTGCGGCGCATTGAACGCGAGATGGATGAAGAACGGTTTCCCCGTTTTCGCGAAGCGCTCGATCGTCTCGATGGTGTGCGAGGTGAAATAATCCGTCGTGTAAAAGTCCTTCGGGAACTCGGTGATCAGTTGGTCATTATGGCCGAACGTGCGCACCTTCCCGCCCTTGAAGGCCGGATCCGGTTGCGCGGGATTGAAGTAGTTCACCGCGCCGTCCATCAGCCCGTAGTATTCGTCGAATCCGCGATCGAACGGCCGCTGCGGCGCCTTGTTGCCGAGGTGCCATTTGCCACTCATCCCCGTCTGGTAGCCCGCCGCGCGCATCGTCTCGCCGATGGTCGGGATACCACGCGGGATCGAGTTGCCGTTGTTGCGCGGATACATTCCAGAGAGCAGGCAGGCGCGCGTGCTCGTGCACTTCGCGTTGTTGTAGAACTGCGTGAAGCGCAGGCCTTCATCCGCCAGCCGCTGCAGGTTCGGCGTGTGAATCTCTCCGCCGTACGGGCTGATGTCCGAGAAGCCCATGTCATCGGCCATCATGAGGATGATGTTGGGCGGGTGCGCTGCATCCGCCGCCGGCAACTCAGTGGCGATGACCAAAAGAAACGCGGCGAGGAGGGTCGTTTTCATGAAGGGGGAAGGTGCGGCGCAAGAACACCGATGCTCCCCGGTAGTTTCAATTGTTTTTGCGCAGGAGGATAAGCAGTGATTCCTTGCGGATTGACGCAATCACGGAAATGAAGCAAATTCCTTGCATGGTTTATTCTTCCACGCTCACTTCGAAAAACCAAACCACCCTGCCTAAGGCCGTGGTGGCGTTGCTCAAGGCGAAGCCCTCTTCGATTCTCGCTTACGAAGTGCTGGAAAATGGTGCGGTCCTGTTGACGGCCAAGTCCGCGACCTTCAAGGACATTGCCGATAGCTTTCCCAAGAAGAAGCCCGCGAAGCCGGTGAAGGTGGAAGACATGAAAAAGGCCATGGCCAGCGGCGCCGCCCGGCGCTTCAAGCGAGCGGGGCGATGATCGGGCTGGATACCAATGTGCTGGTCCGGTATCTCGCGCAGGACGACGAGGAGCAGTTGCGGCAGGTGCTCGCGCTCTTGCTGAAGAAGGGCGCGATGTTTTTCGTTCCCGATCTGGTGCTCGTCGAAACGGATTGGGTCCTGAGCTCGCTCTACCAATGGACGCCCGACGAAATCGCCGAGGCCTTCGCCCGCCTGCTCACTGTCCAAAACCTCGCTTTCGAAAACGAAGGGCGCATCCGCGGCGCTTTGCGCGCCCTGCGGGACGGTGCGGATCTGTCGGACGAATTGATCGTGGATCGCTGCCGTGAGGCGGGCTGCAAGTCCGTAGCCACCTTCGATCGAGAAATGACGAAGCGCCATCGGGGCTACGCCGTGACCCCTCGGTAGCGCGCTGCTCTTTCGCGCCGCTCGGCGCTTGCCGAAGACGCGATTTCCGCGCCAGTTAAAGGTGTGCAGCTTCATTGGTCCATCGTCTGGGTCGGCTATCTCCTCACGTTGGGAGTGATTCCGCACATCTTCCTGCGCAACAAGCCGCCGGTCTCCACGCTCGCCTGGATCTGGGCCGTCATTCTTTTTCCCTACGTCGGGCCGCTCTTCTACTTCGTCTTCGGCACCGAGCGCATCGAGCGCAAGAAGCTGCGCGCCCGCCGGGAAATGGCCGCCTCCGGCGTACGCGCGGAACGCCGCATTACGGCCTTCACCCGCGCCTTGGTGGAATCGCTGCCCGACGACGAACGGGCCGATGTTGAGCTCCTCTCGCAAATCAACGAGCTGGCTGTCTCCTCCGTCGAATCGACCCGCCTGCTCATCGGCGGCGCGCAATTCTTTCCCGCGCTCTGCCAGCGCATCGACGAAGCCCGCGAACACGTTCACATCGAGTTCTTCATCTGGCGCGACGACCCGCGCGGGCAGGAGCTGCGCGAACATCTTGTGGCCGCCGCCGGGCGCGGGGTGGAAGTGCGCGTACTTCTCGACCAGATCGGCAGCTTCGGCCTGCGGCGTTCTTTCTTCGACCCGCTCGTCCAGGCCGGCGGCAAGTTCGCGTGGTATCGCACGGCCCATCCGCTGCGCAATCGCTGGACCTTCAACCTGCGCAACCATCGCAAGCTCCAGATCATCGATGGCCACATTGCTTTCGTGGGCGGCATGAACATGGCCCGGGAATATGCCGGCGAGGATCCCGCCATCGGCCCGTGGCGCGACATCCAGATCGAGCTCACGGGCGGCGCGGCCAAGCGCTTGCAGATGGCTTTTGCCGACGATTGGTTTTTCGCCACCGAGGAGAAGCTGCTCGACCGGCGCTACTATCCCGCCCCGTCGGTCACGCAGCGCCTGCTCGTGCAATCCATGCCCGACGGGCCCGACTCGCCGGACGACCCGATCCAGATGTCGCTCGTCCATATGCTGAACACCGCGCGCCGCCGCGTGTGGCTCACCGCCGGTTATTTCGTGCCGAAGGAGCCGCTGCTCACCGCGCTTGAGCTCGCGGCCGCCCGCGGCGTCGATGTCCGCTTGCTCATCTCCGGGAAATCCGATCATCCGCTGCTCATCTATGTCGGCCGCTCCTACTATGAGGAGTTGCTGCGCTTCGGCGTGAAGATCTTCGAGTACGAAAAAGGCATCAACCACGCCAAGGTCACGCTCATCGACGACCACTGGCTCATGGTCGGCTCGGCCAATTTCGACATCCGCTCCATGCGGCTGAATTTCGAGTTGAACGTCCTCGTGCGCGACCCTGAACGCGCCGCCGAACTCGAGTCCGTCCTCCGCCAGGACTTCGATCAGGATTCCCGGCCGATCCTCTACGAGGAATTCCTCCAGCGCCCGTGGCAGCAGCGCTGGAAGGAAAGCGTCCTGCGCCCGCTCGCGCCGCTCTTGTAACGCTGCCCGCAAAGCCATCCGTTCCATTGGGTGACGCCGGCGACCGGAAAAAATTGGGCCACGATTAGGCACGATTGGACACGATCAGGCTCGATTGACACTGGCGCACGGCCTTGGAGCAGCCGGGCGATTGGGCCATTTCGGGTTGGATTATCCATGGGTGCGATTGGGTGCGATTCGCTGCGATTTCCTCTGTAACGGAGAGTCGGAGAACGCCACAGTTTTTGTCGGGCAGTAAACAGTCGATCCCGACTCCAGTCGTCTCCACGAACCCATATTTGAGCGAATATAACCCGTGTCATCTTCTAATTTTAGCGCTCATGTCGATGTCGTCAAGAGAAATCGCCTCTAAGTCGATTCGGCGGACGAAGCTCAGCTTCGAAGACAAGGGCGTTCCGAAGTGCAACTTCGGAACGAGGATGAAGGACGAAAGGCTTTCCTTTCCGCCCCGACGGACTACAATCCCAGTGTGAGCACGATTCAGGAAATCGAAGCAGCCATTCCCCGACTTTCCCGCGCCGAGGTCGAGCAATTGCGAGTTTGGATCGAGGATTACCTGGAGGAGGCATTCGAACTCACGGATGACGTGAAAGCGAAGTTGGATCAATCGCGGGCGGAAATTGCGGATGGCCAGTGCACCACCCGACAGCCCGTCTAGCAGGTGCCGGGCGCGCTCCAAATTTGGTCGCACACGTATTCGCGCGCGTTTGACGCGCTCCCTGCTGCGGTGCGGAATGCGGTGCAAAGCAAGGTGGACGAAATGGGGGCTCGTCTCCAAAACTATCCCCATTCGCGGCTCCAGGGCCGCAGCGAATGCAAGCTCCGCGTCGGAGACTACCGGGTGCTTTACGAGTTCGACGTGAATCTCGGGCGCCTCTATCTGCACTACGTCGGCAATCGCCGGGAGATTTACAAGCACCCCTGAATAAATCGCCCGCCAGCAGTATCGGCGGACGAAGCTCAGCTTCAAAGACAAGGGCGTTCCGAAATCGAGTCTATCCCGTTAATTTCGACTTCTCATCGCCGATGCCAACCTGTGCTTCCGCTGCACACTCTGCAAGCGCGCCGAGCATAGATGCGTGCTCCGGAAGGGGCTCATCTCTAAACGAGCCTAGGTAGCGATTGATGGCTTTGAATTGCGGTGCGACCGTCGCAATCAGCTTTTGTCGTGTCCGACTGGACGCTTTCGAAAGGCGCTCGTTCCGCTCATCGTCATCGCTGATACCCCATTTGGTAATAAGTGAAATAAGGCTATGAAACTCGGCGGGAAGCTGTCGCAAATCGACTTTCGCTTCCTGGCTCTCAGGGAGCTCCGCCAGAATGGCCTTGAGGATAGAGACTATCTGCACGAGATGCTCAAAACTGTACCGCCGCAGATAGAGCGCAGCTTGGCCATTTCGGATATGCAAGCTCTCCAGCCCGGTAAGACGAAGTTCGCGGACGCGTTCCAGGATCGAAAGACGACCCAATAATGGAGGCGCATCTTGCGACATCGAGCCAGACTCGAGAAATACAGGAACCCCAAAAGTTGTAGAAAGTGTGTTGCTTTGCGCGAAAGAGGCGTGGAGACGGGGTTTGCAGCCGAACGAGCAAAGGATATTTCCGCCGAACGGTGCATCTACGTCGATCACGATGAACTCAGCGTTCACCCTCAACGTGAAGCGCATGCCGTTTTCCGTGTACCGCAGTTGCCGCACAAAGCGATCCGGTGGCGGGGGCGGAAGCGGTTTTATTAAGGCTTCTCTCCAGTCCAACACTGAACGAGCGACTTGTGGGTCGTGAAGGTTAGTGGCACTGCTCCGTTTCTTCTTAAGCCGTCCGAAATTGGCCAGCAACTCAAGGTTGCGTTCAAGACCTTCCTTCTGATCTGTATTTGGCATGCGAGATAGCTAAGAGCCTAATCCGCGTGGCGGACGGCCTTGATGTGGATCTGGGGGGTGACGGTACCCTGCCATTCGTTGCGCTCGATTTGGAAGGCGACGTCCCAGGGGAGGCGTGGCAGTTCCTGGGCGGCGGAATTGAACCAGACGGCGCGGTACTCGTCGCCGGCCTGGCGGAGGATGAGGGAGAGGTGTTTCTCCTTCATCACGCGGGGTTCACCGGCGAGGGTGACGCCGCGGGCGGCGAAGAGGGGCTGCGGGTTGCCCATACCGAAGGGTTGCAAGGACTCGTGCTCGTCGAGCAGGTCGTAATCGATTTCGCCGAGGGTGAGCTCGGCATCGACGTGCAGGCGCGGCTGCAATTGTTCGTCGGTGAGGATCTCGCGCGCACAGGCGCAGAAGGCCTGCCGGAATTCGGCGAAGCGGGCTTCACGCAAGGTCATGCCCGCGGCCATTTCGTGGCCGCCGTGCTTTTCCAAATAATCCGCGCAACGATCCAGCGCCGCGACCAGCGAAAGGCCCTGGATGCTGCGTCCGCTGCCCTTGCCGGTGCCCGATTCATCGAAGCCCACGACGAAGGTGGGACGATGATGGCGCTTCTGCAAACGCGACGCGACGATGCCCACGACCCCCGGATGCCAGCCAGCGGCGCCGACGACAATGGCCGCATCGCGTGCGGCGTCGAACCATTCCACGAGCTGCGCTTCGGCTTGCTGGAAGACGGCCTCCTCGACCGTGCGCCGCTCGCGGTTCTGCACGTCGAGGTTCGCGGCCAGGGTACGCGCGCGGCCGGCATCGTCGGTGAGGAGAAGTTCGAGCGCGTCTTGGGCGGTGCCGAGGCGTCCCGCGGCATTCAAGCGCGGGGCGAGGCCGAAGCCGATATTGCCCGGACTGAATGGCGCATTCAATCCGCTCACCTCGACCAGTGCGCGCAAGCCAATCCATTTCGATTGCGCGAGTTGCACCAGCCCGCGGCGCACGAAGACGCGGTTCTCGCCCCGCAGCGGCACCAGGTCCGCCACGCTGCCGAGCGCGACGAGATCGAGACAATCGCGCAGGTCGAAGCTTTCCGTGGGGCGCTGCTTGAGCAGGGCGTGGGCGACTTTGAAGACGATGCCCACGCTGCACAGGTAGTGAAAGTCGTCGCCCAGCTTGGGATTCACCAGTGCCACGCACGCGGGCAGCGCTTCCTTGCACTCGTGGTGATCGAGCACGATGACATCGATGCCTTGCACCTTCAGCGCCGCGATCTCCGCGACCGAGGAGGTGCCGCAATCGACCGCGATGACGAGTTGCGGCGCATGCTCGCTCACGCAACGCGCCACGCCATCGGGGCTCAGGCCGTAACCTTCATCGGCCCGCAAGGGCAGGAAACAAGCGGGTTCCGCGCCCATGGCCCGGAGCAGCCGCGTAAGCAGGGTGAGCGAAGTCACGCCGTCCACGTCGTAGTCGCCGTAGAGCACGATGCGCTCGCGACGGTCGATCGCGGCAAGAATCCGCTCCACCGCAACGGCCATGTTGGGCAGCAGAAATGGATCGCGTAGCGACTTCAGCCGCGGCTCGAGAAACTGGGCCGCGTCGTCCGCCGAACTCATACCGCGCCGCAGCAGCAATTCCGCGGCAAACCGCGCTACACCCGCCTCGCCGGCGAACCGCCGCACTTCGCCCGCTTCGATCGGTGAGGGAAAAATCCAGCGGGTCATGGCTGCTCCACGGCCTCTTCTTCGTTCCTCGCCACCATGTTCAGGCAGCGCGTGATCAGCGCCGTCCACCCAGTCTGATGGGTCGCGCCGAGGCCGCGCCCCGACTCACCGCAGAAGTGCTCGTGGAAGAGGATGAGATCCTTCCAATGCGGATCGTTGGCATAGCGCGGGTCGTCGCCGAAGCACGGGCGGCGCCCGTTCTCATCGGGCAAAAACAGGTTCGTCAGCCGGCGTGCGATCTCACGGGCAATTTGCTTCAAGTTCATCAGGTTGCCGGAACCCGTGGGGAACTCGAGCTGCAGGTCATCGCCCCAATAATGGTGATAGCGCTCCAGCGCCTCGATCAGCAGATAATTCATCGGCATCCAGATCGGCCCGCGCCAGTTCGAATTGCCGCCGAACATCCCCGTGCGCGATTCCGCCGGCTCGTAATCGATGCTGTACTCCGAGCCGTCGATGCGCAGGTGATACGGCTTTTCGTAATAAGTGCGGGAGAGCGAGCGGATGCCATTGGGCGCGAGGAATTCGTTTTCATCGAAAACGTATTTCAGCACGCGTTCCAGCCGTTCGCGTGTCGGGATGGCCAGCAGCCGGCGCACGCTCGTGCCATCGGCCGTGTGCGTTTTTCGATAGGAGATATTTTGCGCGAGATCGAAGCGGTACTTCACAAACCATTTCAGCCGCCGGGAAAAGCCGGGTAACTGATCGATCGTCTCCTGGTCGAGAATTTCCACGGCGAACAACGGCAGCAGGCCGACGAGCGAACGCACCCGCAGCGGCACGGTGCGCCGGCCTTCGATGAGCAATTGGTCGTAGTAGAAGCCGTCCGTTTCGTCCCACAGCCCGCCTTCGCCCACGTCGTTCATCGCATCGATGATCTCCACCATGTGCTCGAGGAATTTCGACGCGATGTCCTCGTAGGAGGGATTGGTGCGCGCCAGCTCGAGCGCGATGGATAGCATGGTGCCGCAATAGAAGGCCATCCACGCCGTGCCATCGGCCTGCGCGAGCGACTGGCCGGAGGGCAGCGGCTTGGAGCGATCGAAAAGCCCGATGTTATCGAGCCCGAGGAAGCCGCCGGCGAAGATATGTTTGCCCTGCACGTCCTTGCGGTTCACCCACCAGGTGAAATTGATGAGCAGCTTTTGAAATGCGCGCTCGAGAAATCCGGTGTCGCGCTGGCCGGCCGCGCCGCTGATTTTGTAAACGCGCCAGCAGGCCCAGGCGTGCACCGGCGGATTCACGTCGCGCAGGTTCCACTCGTAGGCGGGCAGGGCTCCGCTGGGGTGCATGTACCATTCGCGGAGAAAGAGCAGGAGCTGCTGCTTGGCAAAGTGCGGATCGATCCGCGACATGGGGATCATGTGAAACGCGAGGTCCCACGCCGCGTACCACGGGTATTCCCATTTGTCCGGCATCGAGATGACATCGGCATTGAAGAGGTGGCGCCAGTCGTGATTGCGCCCGAGAAGCCGCTGTGCCGGCGGCGGGGGCATATTCGGATCGCCCGCGAGCCAGTCCTTCACGACGTAATGGTAGAACTGCTTCGACCACAACAGCCCGGCGTAGGCCTGGCGCATCACCCGGCGCTGCTCCGGGCTGAGCGCCCGCGAGCACTTGGCCTCGTAGAAGGCATCGGCTTCGGCCTGGCGCGTGGCGAAGATTCCCTCGAAATCCCCGAAGGGGATCGTGGGCCAGTCGTGCGACGCGGCGAGGCGGAAACGCAGGACGACTTCGCCGCCCGCCGGAATGGTGAGCGTGTAATGGGGTGCGGCCTTCGTGCCGAACCCGTGTGGATTTACCGCCGCGCTGTCGCCCTGCACCACCGCCGCGTGAAACGCGTCCTTCACATAGGGCGACAAATTCGGCGAGCCGAAAAGCCGCTCGTTGTTCGTCTCGTTTTCCGTGAAGAGCCATGGCGCCGCGGTCTCGGCGGCGAAACGAAAGGAGCGCAAGGTCTCGTGCTGCAGGGTGAGCAAATGCTCGTCGAGTTGGGAGATGCGCGGCTTGAGCGTGCAATACTCATGCGTGCAGCCCCACACCCACGTGTTGCGAAACCACACCGTGGGCAGCACGTGCAGCGGCGCGGCTTCCGGCCCGCGATTGGCCAGCGTGATGCGGATGAGGAGGTCGTCGGGATCGATCTTCGCGTACTCGGCGATGACGTCGAAGTAGCGCGACTCGTCGAAAATGCCCGTGTCCTCGATCTCGAATTCGCGTTCCTCTTTCGAGCGCCGCGCGTTTTCCTCGACGAGCCGGGCGTAGGGAAATTCCGCCTGCGGATATTTGTAGAGCGCGCGCATGTAGGAATGCGTGGGCGTGGAATCCAGGTAGTGCCAGACCTCCTTGGGATCTTCGCCGTGGTTGCCTTCGGGATTCGTGAGCCCGAAGAGGCGCTCCTTCAAAATGGGATCGCGCCCATTCCACAGCGCGAGGGCGAAGCACAGCCGGGATTCGCGGTCGCTGATACCGAGGAGGCCATCCTCGCCCCAGCGATAGGCGCGGCTGCGCGCGTGGTCGTGCGGGAAATAGTTCCACGCATCGCCGTTCGCCGAATAATCCTCCCGGACCGTGCCCCACTGGCGCTCCGCGAGATACGGACCCCAGCGTTTCCAGTTCTTTTTGCGCGCCGCGTCCTCCTCGAGTCGCTGGTGTTCCGGGGTAAGGTGGGCAGACATTCGCCTTACGCTGAGGCATCCCCGCCCCCGGCGTCAAATTGTGACGCGCGCATGGTCTTTTAAAAAAATGGCGGATCGCCCGATTCGCGAATGCTTCAGGAAATAGATTGTGTTCTTATGAACATATAATTAAACTATCCACCCATGAGCCCTCCCACCAAGAATTCCCACTTCCGCGGCATCTATACCGTTCTGTATCGGGCGCCGGATATTACCCAGGCCAAGGCTTGGTATGCTGCTGTCCTCGGCATCGAACCCTATTTCGACCAACCGTTTTATGTCGGCTTCAATGTCAGCGGCTATGAACTCGGTCTCCATCCAGAGATGGCGGAAGGATCCGGCAGTTCGGTGGCCTACTGGGGTGTGGCCGATGCCCAAGCCTCCATGGCGCGCCTGCTTTCTCTCGGTGCCAGGGAACATTCCGCCGTAGTCGAGGTCGGCGATGGCATCAAGGTGGGGACGGTCTTCGATCCTTTCGACAATATTTTCGGCGTGATCGAGAATCCGCATTTCGCGCTTCCGGCCTGACGGCAGCATCGCGCGGGGGCGGCGCCCGCAGAAAGCCCCGGGGGTGGTCACTGACGGGATTCTGATCGTGGGATACGGTGTGACGTCGCGAGTTGCGTGGAGACTCGTGGGCCGGTATCACCATGGTGAAAAAGGAACTTATTCATGACACCTCTCCAGCGTCGCAACCTTCGGGTTTATCTTCAGTACCGCGAGCGGTCCATGACGGTCCTCGGACTGTTCCGCGCCAACTTGCCCATCTATTTCTATCTATTGTTTTTCTTTGGGTTTGTCGGGGCGCTGTTTTATTGCGCGGGCGGCTGGAGAGTCACCAGCTACCTGGCGGTCGCCTTGGTAACGATGCTGGCGCGCGACATCGGCTACTTTCGGCGCGCGACGAGGATCTGGCCGGTCCTGCGGCAGGTTCTGGACTGGCAGAAGGTAGAACAGCTCGCCTCCTCTGAAGAATCCGTGAAATAGCGGCTTTCGGGGGGATCAGGCTCCCGAAAGATTTTTCGAAAATCTTTGTCCTGGGGCGTCACAAGGGGGCGGGCTTTTGACAAGAACGGAGTATGAATGCCAATCTCACCCGGATCTACTTCCACCTCGTTTGCATCATCCGCCGCCCTTCCAAGTGGCGCTTCTTTGCGGCCGGCATCGGTCGTGAATTGGTCCTCCTCGCGCAGCCGCTGACTCTGGCCAGAGCTTGACCGGCCTCTGTAAAACGCCCGCGGTTCAATTGGCCGGTTTGGGCCGGTCATCCAGGGAGGAATCCCGGATGCTGTAGTCTTTTGGCTTGGGTTTGCGAGGTTCTGCGGGGACGGCGTTTTCGGGGCGAAAGGGGTGCAGCGGGACGGCAATCGGGGTCGGACCCACACTGGGGGTAGACCGATCCAGTGGCGGGTCGCTGGGAAGCGTAATCTGGGGGGCGATCGGCTTCTCCACCGGCGCGGTTTTCGGGCTCGTCGCTTCCACTGTCGGAGTCCTTTCCACCGGCACAGCCCTGGGAATGGCAGGCTCTTCGGAAGCCGCCGGTTTCCGGTGCTCCGGCCAGAAGAAGAGGAGGGCCGCCAGGAGCAGCATCACGGCGGCGCCGGCCAACAGGGCGACGTTTTGCCGGGGAGCCATGGGGGCAACCACCACCTTCACCCGCGCGGGGAGCGCCAGGGCGACGGTGACGTTATCGCCCTTCGGGCCGTTGCGCTCGACGGCGCGCTCCACGGCTTGCTCCAACGATCCGGTGACCCCGGCGCGCTCCGCGTAGACCAGGGCCGCCATCTCTTCGGGTGTGGTGCGCTCCCAGAAGCCATCGGTGCACAGCAGGAAACCGTCGTCGGGGGTGATCTCGGCGTCGCCCGTGGAGGGCGACACGAACTCTTCCCCGCCGAGGGACTGGAGAAGCGTGTTCTGGTCGGGGTGCGAGCCCATGTCCTCCTCCTTCACGGCACCGCGCTGGACCATCATCTCGAGCAGCGAATGGTCCTCGGTGCGCTCGACCAGTTCGCCGGCGCGGAAGTGGTAAAGCCGGCTGTCGCCCGAGTGCACCCACCAGGCGTGCGTGGGCGTGAGATACATCGCGACGATCGTGGTCCGCGGGGAAATGCCCAGCTTGGCGCCTTCGCTATTGATGTGCTCGTGTGCCACCTGGCAGAGCATCGCGAGATCCTCCGCCGGCTTGGCCAGGTTCCCCTTGCGCTCTTCCCACAGCTCCGACGCCATCTCCGTGGCCTTCTGCGAAGCGATGCGGCCGCCGCTGCGCCCACCCACGCCATCGCCCACCACGAGCAACGCCGTGCCCTGCACATCGTTGTGCAGGCAGATGCCGGAGTCCTGCTGTTCGGCGCGGGGGCCTTGCGACGCGTTTAGCAAGAACCGGGGACCGTCATGGGAAGCGGACTGACTCATTGAATCTGCGGCAGCGGAAGAAGCTTTGAGGCGGCGATATTTGGAACGAGACAGCCGTCAATATGGACTGGATTCGCTGGGTTGGTCGAGCGTGGCCTCAAAATTTAATTCCAGAATTTAACATAGTTGCAACACACTCATCATGAACATGTTGCAAGTGTAACTCCACCTTCGAATCAGGCTTTCGCGCAAAAATCTGCGCCGGGTTGAGTCACAGGCGCGGCGGTTTTCTTAACAGCCATGTGAAGAACAAAAAAAGACACACGCCCATGAATTTCCTTTCCGACACCCTGGCCCCGCGCACGAGCGGCAACCTCGCCTCTCTGCTGGACGAACGCTCCTTCTCCACCGAGGCGGACGCAAACGCCGAGCGCCTTCAGGAGCTTGGCACACAGGTCGCCAAGATGGCCCACGACCTGAACAACCTCCTCTCCCCGATCCTCATGTCGCTGGAAATCTTCCGCCCGCATCTCGGGGACGCCAGCCACCTCGTCCTGCTCGACATCGCCAAGAAGAGCACCCTGCGCGCGGCGGATCTCGTGAAGCAAGTCCTCGCCTTTTCCCGCGGCGCGGACACCGAGCGCAGCGAGATCGACCCCAGCGCGCTCATCCGGGAGATCGGCGACTTCACTCAGGCCACCTTCCCCGGCTCCATCGGTATCCGCGTCGAAGCCCCGGAAGCCCTGCCCCGCATCACCGGCAGCCCCACGCAATTGCACCGCGCCTTGCTCAATCTCTCGGTGAACGCCCGCGACGCCATGCCCGAAGGCGGCACCCTCACCCTCCGGGCGAGCACCGCCAACACCAAGACCGGCCGCTACGTCCTCTTCGAGGTCACCGACTCCGGCAGCGGCATCCCAGAGCGGATCCGCGAGAAAATCTTCGACCCCTTCTTCACCACCAAGGCCCCCGGCAAGGGCACCGGCCTCGGCCTCGCCTCGGTGCGCACCATCGTGGAAAGCCACGACGGCGTACTCAGCCTCCAGACCGAACTCGGCAAGGGCACCACCTTTCACCTCCTCATCCCGGTCGCGGAATCCGCTACCACAAACACCGCCGCCAATACTGAGTTACGTATTGTCGCGGCCTAGGAATCATGGCAAACTCAATACCTACCGATCCACGCGTCATGATCGCCACTGAACATCGCCTTGCGCTACCCGCAGGCTATCAGCTCGGAAAATACCGCTTCAAGGGGGTGCTCGGCGCCGGCGGCTTCGGCATCACTTACCTGGCGGATGACCACACCCTGGGCCGCCGCGTCGCGATCAAGGAATTGCTGCCGAACGAGATCGCCACGCGCCTCGATGGCACCACGGTGATCGCGAAGACGAAGAGCGAAGAAGGCAACCTCGCCTGGGCACGCGAACGCTTCCTGGAAGAAGGCCGCGCGCTCGCCGCGTGCGAGCACCCGAACGTCGTCCACGTCTACGAAATGATCGAGGCCAACGGCACGGCCTACATGGTCACCAAGTACGAGGACGGCCGCAGCCTCGCCGAATGGTTCACCAATCTCGGCCGCCGGCCCGATGAAGCCGAGTTGCGTGGCCTGCTCGACCCACTGCTCTCCGGCCTCGACAAGGTGCACCGCGCCGGCTTCCTCCACCGCGACATCAAGCCCGAGAACATTTATATCACCGACGATGGCCGTCCGCTGCTGCTCGACTTCGGCAGCGCCCGCCAGGCGGTCACCGGGTCCAAGCTGCTCACCAGCATCGTCACCATCGGCTACGCGCCTTTCGAGCAATACTACGAGGACGGCAAACAGGGGGCATGGTCCGACATCTACGCGCTGGCCGGCGTGATGTATCGCGGCATCCATGGCGAAAAGCCGCCCGAGGCCACGCGCCGCATCAAGAACGACACCTGCGTCACTCTGGCGAAGAAGTACGCCGGGCAATACACCGCGCAATTTCTCAACGCCATCGACAAGGCGCTGGCCGTCGAGCACAAGGACCGTCCGCAATCGGTCATGATCTGGCGCGGTCTACTCGGCAAGGGCGCCGTCGCCGCGCAGCCGGATATGCTGGCCGTCTCGCCGCACGAAGCCTGGATGGAGCGCCTGCGGCAGGTAGCGACGATCGTGTTCGATCATCCGCGGACCACCGCGAGCGTGGCGGCGGTGGGCGTATTGTTTTGCGGGTGGGCGATTTGGAAAGCGGTATCGCCGACCCCCACGCCCAATGCCTATCCAGAGCCAAAGCCCACCCTCACGGCCGAAGTGACCCCGCCGCCCAGCTTCAAGTCCGACGGCACCTCTTCTTCCGGTCCCCTCAGCATCAGCACGCCGGTGCCCTCGACACCGCAGGCCTTGGTCGTCGGCCCCACGCCCAGCAAGAACCCTGGAGTGGACAATTGGATACCCAACTTCACGCCCGGTCCGGCCGCCGGCCCGATCGTCGACCCGAAGCTGGTCGGCACCTGGACGACCAAGGTCACGGGACCCAGTGGATTCGTGGTCATGCGCTGGGAACAACTGGAAGACGGGCGCTACTCGCTGAGCCGCGCCGGCAGCACGATCGACACGGGCACCTTGAGCTGTCAGGGCGGAGTCATGCACCAGATTTCCGCCGTCACGCACGCCACTTTCGATACCCCTTACGAATTCAAGTCCACCAAACTGCAGACGACCGGCGCGAACGACCCCAGCCCAGTGCTGTGGACACGGGTGACCGGGAGCACCGGCTCGAAGTCGGGCAACACCAGCAGCCGTTCCAAGGGCAGCGGCGAAGGATCGTCGCATTCGGGTTCCGGTTCCGGTTCGACCGACTGGCAAAGGTACATCCCGCGGAATGCGCCCAGCCACGGCATCCCGCACCTGCCGTTTTGAGAAGGCGTCGAAAAGCCCGTCATCCTGAGCTTGCGAAGGACCTCTGAAATCGCTCTGGCATCTGTCACGTAGCTGTCATCACGATCATCGCGTAACCTTCCGACTGCACTGGTGAGGAAAGGCAGATATCAGAGGTGCTTCGCAAGCTCAGCATGACGGCGCGTTTTTTCGACCGCCCCGCCCGCCCCCATGTGACACAAAGTACCATTGGCACCCGCCCGCCCCTTGCGCTAAGGTCGCCACCCTTTCCGCTACAGCCCATGAAAACGA
>NZ_JBDUCX010000224.1:0-11485 GCF_040003245.1 Chthoniobacter sp. | reverse complement strand
TCGCGAAAATAATCTGATGCGCGAGCGTCGTTTTGCCGCAGCCCGGAGTGCCCGCGATGATATTGAAGGAAAACTCCGGGATGCCGCCGCCGAGGATGTCGTCCAGTCCGCGCACCCCGGTCGGCATTTTGCGGATGATCACTTTCCCCGGCTGGCTGGCGACTTTCGTGGGCGGTTTGGTTTTGGCCGTGTTTTTGGGCTTCTTCATGAGTGATCTCCGGTGGTGAAATTCAAATCTTCGAGGGAAAGCTTCGGCCAGACATCGCGCACCACGCGAAGCGTGAGATTGTCCCCGATGAAAGCGACCAGCAGCCCGAGCAAATGGGCGACTAAAAGCGCGCCCGCCTCGGTGGGTTCTTTCGCGTCCACCTGCTTCTCCGCTTGCTCCCATCCCTCCAGCATCCCATCCGCATTGACCTTCACCACCCGGAGCCACCGCACCTCAGTGGCAGCCACCGCGAGCGCCCGCGAGAGGACGGCGTGAAAACCGCCTTTACCCATGAGCGCCGCGAGATGCGGGCGCAGCCTCTCGCAGACGTGGAAGACCGCCGAGGGGTTCGGAACGGACGATGAATTTCCGTTCGCCTCGCAAGCGATCAGCCGTGCCGCCAGGTCGCGCATTTGGGAAGTAGCCTGGCTCATAAGGGCGTACAGAAAGGGCGGCCCGTTCCAATGGCCGGAGGGCCAATGCCAAACGGAAGCACGCTGCAACGTATCTCTACTGCCTGCACACTCCAGGAATTATTACTTCCATGCGGATTGCCACCGTCAAGGCCCTGGGCATCGTTTACGCGGCAAAAGCGCAGCTCAGCGCGGTTATCATCAGTAGTTTTTTCATGGTCCTTGGTTTGGTCTGCCGTCCCAGACGAGGATACTCCTCGCGCGGCTCTTCTCCAGCATGCGGGCGCTCCCCAGCCCCGGCCAATACCTCCTAAGCCGAGGATGGATAGCCGGGAGCTATGAAGTTCCGGAGCCTCCCTCGCCGCTCTTCTCTCGCCTTCGTCACACGCCCCCAAAATCGATCATAGCCATTGGCTATGATCACCCCCATGCTCTCCTTATATGGAGCTTCGTCATCTACGCTACTTCGTGGCCGTCGCCGAAGCCTTGAGCTTTACCAAGGCCGCGGCAAATCTGCGGCTTGCCCAGCCCTCGCTCACCCGGCAGGTGCGGAATCTCGAAGAGGAAATCGGCGTGCGCCTGCTCGACCGGGCGAACAAGCGGGTCACCCTCACCGACAGCGGACGGCAATTTCTTTACGCCGCCGGAAAAGTGCTCGCGCTGTGCGCGGAAAGCGTCGCCGCCGTGCAGCGACTGGATCGCGGAGAAAGCGCACAGCTCGATATCGGCTACGTGGCAAATATCCACTACGGGCTGCTCCCGGCCACACTCGGCGCCTTCCGCAAGCTCCGCCCGCGCGTGGCGCTGAACCTTTTCGACCTGAGCAGCGCTGAGCAATTTCTGGCGCTCGAAAGTCGCAAGATCGACCTGGGTTTTGTCGGCGTGCGACCAGAGCGGCCCAGCGCCGATCTCCTTTCCGAATGCGTGGCGCACGACACCATGCTCGTCGCCCTCCCGGCCCGTCATCGGCTTGCCGGGAAGGCGAAAGTCAAGCTCGCCGACCTCGCGCCGCTCTTCTTCATCGGCATGTCGGCCAAGACCCATCCCGGCGCCCGGGAATGGTTGCTGGCCACATGCGAGAGTGCGGGTTTTACCGGCAATATCCTGCAAGAGGCGGATGCGGAGCCGACCGCGATCAAGTTCGTCGCCGATGGGCTTGGGGTGAGTTTCATGCCCGAGCAAGTCACCAGTCTGCCGCACGAGGGTGTGGTCTTTCGTCCGCTCTCCCCACCGCTCCGCCGCGAATCGACCATTGCCTGGCGCGGCGACAATCCCTCCCAGCCGCTTCAGGATTATATCCGCATCGTGAAGGAGCTATCGCATGACCAGTGAAGTGGCGAGGCGAATCGTTTCTAACTGTGACTACTTTTGAACTCCGCGAAGTGACAAAAACGATTGTGAATGATCCTTGTGGCAGAGGACAAAAAGGACGAAAAAGGCTCACGGCGTATCAGCTAAGTTCAGAGCGTCAACTCGGTATGTAACTTCCCCGAATTCCCTCGCAGAAAATGGTCCCCCCACATCTACCGCTACGTGCCTTGCTCGTCGAAGATTCGGAGGAGGATGCACTGCAACTCATCGACGCCCTGCGACGTGGCGGCTATGAGCCGGACTGGCAGCGCGTAGAGACGGAGGCGGCACTGCGCGCAGCCCTCACCGAGCGCGAGTGGGATGTGGTCTTCTGCGATTATTCGATGCCCCATCTCAACGCGCCAGACGCCTTGCGGATACTGCGCGAAAACGGCGACGCGCTGGCCGCAATCGTCGTTTCCGGGCAGGTCGGCGAGGAGGTGGCGGTCGAGACGATGCGCATGGGGGCCAATGATTTCATCTTGAACCACAACCTCGACCGGATCGGGTCTGCGACGGCGCGGGAATTGCGCGCGGCGGCACTGCGCCGGGAACGCGGGGCCGCCGCACTGGCGCTGCGCCAGAGCGAGGAGCGCCTTCGGCAAATGGCCGAGAATCCGGCCGAGGTTTTTTGGATGACTGATCCCGCCAAGAAGCAAGTGCTCTACGTCAGCCCGGCCTACGAAAAGATCTGGGGACGCACCTGCGCCAGCCTCTACGCGGAGCCCACTTCCGCTTCGGTTCTCGACACCATTCATCCCGAAGATCATCAGCGCGTGGAAGAGGCTTTCTCGCGCCCGATCGAAGGCAGCTTCGACCTCACCTATCGGATTGTCCGTCCCGACGGGGCTTGGCGGTGGATTTATCACCGGTCCTATCCGGTGAGGAACGAGGCCGGGGAGATCTATCGGCTGGCGGGGATTGCCACGGACATCACGGAAGCGAAAAACGCCGCGCAGCAAATCTGCGAACAGGCCGCCCTGCTCGACCACGCGCAGGATGCCATCCTCGTCCAGGATCTGGACGGTCAGATCACCTACTGGAACAAGAGCGCGGAGCGGCTCTACGGTTGGACGGCGGAGGAAGTGCGCGGGTGCCGCGCGGAGGAACTCCTTTACGCAAGCCCCGAGCCCTACCGTGTCTCCCTGGAAGTGACGCTCCGCCAGGGCGCCTGGATCGGAGAGATGAGCAAGCGCCCGAAAACCGGCGGCAGCATTCTCGTCGAAAGCAGGTGGACGCTGGTGCGCGACGAGGTCGGCCGGCCCAAGGCGATCCTCGTGATCGATACCGACCTCACCGGAAAAAAAGCGCTGGAGGGACAGGTCTTCCGGGCGCAGCGGATGGAGAGCATCGGCACGCTGGCCGGCGGCATCGCGCATGATCTGAACAACGTTCTCGGCCCGATCATCATGGCCGTCGATCTTTTGAAACTGAGTGTCACCGATCCCCGCGATCTCGATTTGCTCGAAACGATGGAAACAAGCGGACGGCGCGGCGCGGACATGGTGAAGCAGGTGCTCCTCTTTGCCCGCGGAGACGAGGGCGAACGCGGGCTCGTCGGGTCGGGCGATGTCGTGAAAGAACTCGAACGAATCGTCCGCGAGACCTTTCCCAAGTCGATCACCATCGAGGCGGCCACCCCGCCGGGGACGTGGAATATCTCCGGCGACCGCACCCAGCTCCACCAGGTGTTGCTGAACTTGTGCGTGAATGCGCGGGACGCGATGCCGCGCGGCGGGCGCCTGCGGATCAGCGCGCGGAATCGGACGATCGACGAACACTTCGCGGCGATGTGCCCGGACGCGCACCCCGGTTCTTACGTGGTGCTGGAGGTGGCCGACACTGGCGAGGGCATGACCCCGGAAACGCTGGCGCAGATTTTCGATCCGTTTTTTACGACGAAGAAACGTGGCCAGGGCACCGGTCTCGGACTTTCGACCACGCGCGCGATTGTCAAAAGCCACGGTGGCTTCATGACCGTGGAAAGTGCGCCGGGGAAAGGCACGACCTTTCTGGTGAACCTTCCGGCGGACACCGCCCCGGCTCACGAGCAGTCCGTGGCGCACGCGACCGAATTTCCGCGCGGCCAGGGCGAGCTGATCCTGGTCATCGATGACGAGGCTTCCATCCGCTCCATCACCAGCCAGACGCTGGAAGTCTTTGGCTATCGGGTGATGAGCGCGGGCGACGGCGCGGCGGGCGTGGCCCAATACGCCCAGCACCGCCACGAGATCGCGGCGGTGGTCACGGACATGATGATGCCGGTGATGGACGGAGCCGCGGCCATCCAGGTGCTCCTGCGGATCAACCCCGCCGTGAAGATCATCGCCGCGAGCGGATCGAGCGGGATGGGCGCGAAAGCGAACACGCCCGTTCCGGGAGCGAAATATTTCCTGCCCAAACCGTTCAGCGCCGAGACCCTGCTGCGGACGCTGGATGAACTATTGCACGCGGGTGCCTGACGCCGGGCGGATCTACGCGCTCGGCGATCCCTCCGTAATGATTTCCCGAAGGGCGAGCAGGATGGCCCTAGTCGCGCAGGGCTTGGCGATGATGCGCTCGACGCCAAGGCGGCGGATCGTCTCGATGGCGACATCGGAACTCATCCCCGTGGTGGCGATGACTTTGACGCCGGGATTCAGCTTTTTGAGCGCGCCGATCATCGCCGGGCCGTCCATCACGGGCATGACCATGTCGGTGATGACGGCTTTGATTTCGCCGATGTTTTTCGTGTATGCGCCGAGCCCTTCCGCGCCATTCGTGCCGGACACCACGCGGTAGCCAAAAAATTGCAGCGTGTGGCGCAGCACGCTGAGCAGCGGCGCTTCGTCGTCCACGATGAGGATCAGTTCGCCATGACCGTGCAGCGCTTGCAGATCGCTGCCGCCCACGGGCGCGGGCTGGGCGGCGGCCACTGGCACCGCCTCGCTGGCGGGCACGAAGACGCGGAAGGTGGTGCCGCGGCCTTCTTCCGAAAGCAAGGTGATGAAGCCGCCGTGGCTGCGGACGATGCTGAGCGTGGTGGCGAGGCCGAGCCCGGTGCCTTTGCCTTGTTCCTTGGTGGTGAAAAAGGGGTCCCAGATTTTCTCCCGCAACGCCGCGGGAATGCCGGTGCCGCTATCGGTCACGGTGAAGACCACATGGCGGCCCGCGGCGGCGTTCGGTTGCATCGCGGCCTCGCGCTCGCTGATGTCGATATTTTCCACGGCGAGCGTGAGCGTGCCGCCGTCGGGCAGGGCGTCGCGCGCGTTCACACACAGATTCAGGAGAACCTGATGCAACTGGGTCGAGTCGCCGAGCAGCGGCCACGCGTCCTCCGCCGGGCAGAGCTGGAAGTCGATCGCCTTGGGGAAGGTCTCGCGGACGATGCTGGCGATTTCCTCCGCCAATGCGTTTGGCTGAATAGGTCGGCGCTCCCCCTCCACGCCGCGGGCAAAGGAGAGCACTTGCCGGACGAGCGAAGTCGCCCGCTGGGCGTTGCTGCTCACCAGCTCCACCATGCCGAGGCTGGAAGCAGGAAGCTGGGTGCGGAAGACATCCATCGCGAGCGTGATCGGTTGGAGAATGTTGTTCAAATCATGCGCGATGCCGCCGGCCAGCGTGCCGATGCTCTCCAGCCGCTGGACGCGCAGGAGTTTCGCTTCGAGCAGCTTTTTCTCGGTAATGTCGCGGTTGATCCCGAGGATCGACTTGGGCCGCCCGGTGGCATCGCAGACCAGCGTCCAGCGGCATTCGGCGGTGACGACGCGTCCGTCCTTTGTCCGCTGTGCGAGTTCGCCCTGCCAGCTCCCCTTTTCGTTCACCGCCCGCCGCGCCACCACCAGTTCCTCGCTGGCACTGCCGTCGTACAAAAGCACGAGGACGTTCTGGCCGGCCGCTTCGATGGCGGTCCAGCCGTAGCAGGACTCGGCTCCGCGATTCCAGAGAAGGATCGTGCCCGTGAGATCCGCGAGAATGATCGCGTCGCGGGCCTCTTCCAACAGCATGGCCTGCTCACGAACCCGCTCCGCCGCCGCCTGATGGCTCGCGGTCTCCGCTTCCAGGCGCATGTTAGAGGCGACGAGTTCGCGCGTCCGCACTTTCACGGTGCGCTCCAGCTCTTTCGTGTTGCGGCGGGCTGCTTGCAGCAGCGACCACTTCTCGGTCAGCGCGTGGGCCAGTTGCAGCACCTCCACGGTATCGAACGGCTTCTTCAAAATGAGTACGCGCTCGGGGTGACCGAGGGACTCCATCATTTCTTCCCACGACTTGTCCGAGTAGGCGGTGCAAATTACGACCTGCAAATCGGCGTCGACCTCCCACAGCTTCTGCGTCGTCTCCAGCCCATCCCAGCCGGGCGGCATCCGCACGTCCATGAAGACCATCGCATAGCGCCGGCCGGCAGCGGCCGCAGCTTGTACCAGCTCCAGCGCCCGCTCGCCTTGCGCAGCAAAACTCAACTCGAACTTCAGCCGCATCGCCGCTGAAGGCAGGTCGCCGAAAACGTCTGCCTTCGCCCCGGCAAACTCGTCCGCAGCCGCGTCCGTGCCGAGGATTTTGCGGAAGTCCTCATGGATCGCCGGGTTGTCGTCCACCACGAGGATGCGGTGGTTCTTTTCCAGAGCGGGATCGGGGGGTGGCGGGATTGGCGAAAGCGGAGGCGAAGAGAAGGGCATGGTTTATTTGCTGCCATTGGTGGCGAGCGGCAGTTCGAGGATGAAAGTGGCGCCGGCGCCGGGGCCGTCGCTGTGCACGGTGAGATCGCCGCCCATTTCCCGCGCGGTGAGCACCGCGTTGTGCAGTCCGAAGCCGTGACCGTTCTTCCGGGTAGTAAAGCCGTGATTGAAAATCCGCACGAGATTTTCCGGCGGAATGCCGATGCCGTTGTCGATCACCGCGAGCCGCACGCTTTCGTGACCGTTGCTCACCCGGATGGTGATCTGCTTGTCCGTCCGCCCGGAATCGTCGCACGCGTGTTTGGCATTGCGGATCAGGTTCACGAGGATTTGCAGCACCTTGTGCTTCTCCACCGAGATCGATGGCACCTCGCCGTAGTCGCGCCTTAGCTCGACCTCGTGGCGGGTCAGAGAGACCGCATTCATGCGCAGGCTGTCCTCCACGAGATCCGCGACCTGCAAGACCTCGGTGACGCCGGAAACCTTCGCGTAGTTCTGCTGCATGGCCACGATGTCCTTGATGTGCTCGACGTTTTCGCGCAGCGACTGGAGTTCCGCGAGAGCACTCTGCCGTTCGCGCGCGAGTTGCTCGCTGAGCTGCCGCAGAAAGCCCGGCAATTTCCGCCCCTGCGGATCGTGACCGATAAAATCCCCAACATCTGCCGTGTGTTGGTCCAGCAAGCCGACCACGCGAGCCAGATCGCCGACGCTGGATTTCCTCACGCCATCGGCCACCAACGTGGCCGAGACGTTCACGCTGTTGAGCACATTGCCGACATTGTGCAGCACGCTCGTCGCCACCTCCGCCATGCCCGCCTGGCGCGAGGCGTCCACGAGCTGTTTGTTCATCTCGTCGCGCTCGGTTTCAGCGCGCTTTCGGTCCGTCAGATCGACGAGAATATTGATCGCACCGATGATCGCACCCGAGTCGTCGAAAATCGGGTCCGGATGCGGCAGGACGTAGGAATGGGAGCCGTCCGGGCGCCGGACCATGATCGGCTCACCGCGGACCGGTCGGCCGGTGCGAAGGCACTTGGAAACGGGGATTTCTTTTGTCGGCAACGGCTGCCCTGCCATGTCGCAAGGGCACCACGAGATGGCATCGATATGATCCCCAAGCTTCGGAGCCGAACCCCACAGGGTCACAGCGGCTTCATTATAAAAAGTGAAGCGCCCCGCGGAGTCGCAGGTGTAAAACGCCATCGGCAATTGGTCGATGAGCTGACGGTAGCGCTGCTCGCTGGCCAGCAACGCCGCCTCCGCGCGTTTGCGCTCGGTGATGACCTGGGTGAAAAAAATCAGGCCACCGATTTCACCGCCCGCCTGCCGCCACGGGCGTGCCTCCCATTGCAACCAGTCGATGGAGCCATCGGCGCGGGGAAAAGGGTCTTCGTCGCAGCGCTCCACGGCGCCCGCGAGAACGCGCTGGTGGATCGCCTTCCAGCGTTCGGGCACTCCCGGGAAGATCGTGTAGTGCGATTGCCCGATGATGTCCTGTCCCGCGAGATGATAGTCCTGAATCCAGCGCTCGCTCGTCTGCATGTAGCGCATCTCGGTGTCGAGCATGGCGATCGCCGCCGGCGTGTGTTGGACAAATTGCCGGAGCAGGACCTCATTGGTGGCGAGGAGTTCCGCCGCGCGTTTGCGCTCGGTGATGTCGGTATGCACGCCGACCCATTGCCGGATGGTCCCGTCGTCCCCCATGATTGGCACCCCGCGGACCTGCATATCGCGATACGTTCCCCCGTGCGTCCGCAGCCGGTGCTCCACTTTGTAGATGGCGCGGTTCGCGACTGCTGCGGCCCAACGGCGAGGTCGCTGTCGAGTTCACGGAACATCGCGGGACAATTCACGCGGACTTGACGATTGGCGCAAACGTCGCTGCCGCAGCGCCGCTCGTTGCGAATGAAGGCGTGAGCTGCCCCGGCGTTAAACTCCACGGTGCCGGTTTCATCGTCACACCTGACGAAGCAAAGCAGCTTGGCCTTGGACGCATCGCGGGTCTCGAAAAGCACATCCGGCTTTACCGCAATGGTCGCGACCTCACCGCCACATCGCGCGATGTCATGGCGATAGACCTCTTCGGACTGACTGCGGAGGAAGTTCGCCAGCAATTCCCCGAAGTCTATCAGCGCGTGTTCGACCGCGTGAAACCCGAGCGCGATCAAAACAACCGCGCGACTTACCGCGATAACTGGTGGGTTTTCGGCGAGCCACGCGGCAACTTCCGACCGGCGCTGAACGGGCTTCCCCGCTACATCGCCACGGTTGAGACGATGAAGCATCGCCTCTTCGTTTTCCTCGATGCTTCAATTCTACCCGACAACAAACTCATCGTGTTCGCGTTCGACGACGCCTATTTCCTCGGCGTCCTTTCCAGCCGCATTCACGTCGTGTGGGCACTCGCATCGGGGAGCCATCTCGGCGTCGGCAATGACCCGGTCTATGTGAAGTCTGCGAGCTTCGAGAAGTTCCCATTCCCCACCGCGACCGAAGCACAGCAAACGCGCATCCGCGACCTCGCCGAGCGCCTCGACACCCACCGCAAACGCCAGCAAGCCCAGCACCCGAAGCTGACCTTCACCGACCTCTACAACGTCCTCGAAAAACTCCGCGCCGGCACCCCGCTCAACGCCAAGGAACAACTCACCCACGAACACGGCCTCGTCACCGTCCTCCGCCAGCTCCACGACGACCTCGACGCCGCCGTCGCCGAAGCCTACGCCCTCCCGCCCACCGCCACCGACGACGCCATCCTCACCCACCTCTGCGCCCTGAACGCCCAACGCGCCGCCGAAGAACGCACCGGCACCATCCGCCACCTCCGCCCCACCTTCCAAAACCCGACGAGCACAGCGACCCAAACCACGCTCGCTACCGGCGACGAAATCATCGCCGCCGCCGCGAAGCCCGCCGCCAAACTCCTCTGGCCGAAGTCCCTCGCCGAACAAGCCCAAGCCATCCGCTCCGCACTCGCCGCACCCACCGACGCCGCCACGTTGGCAAAGACTTTCAAGGGCGCAAAAACCGACCGCGTTGAAGACATCCTCGAAACCCTCGCCAGCCTCGGCCAAGCACGCTCGTTGCCAGATGGGAAATACGTCGGAGCGTAAGCCACTGGAAAATGTCCGAACCGCGAAATCAACACTGGCTTCCGCAGTTTTATCTCCGCCGCTTTGCTGAACCCGGCTACCGCGACAAGAAGAAGGCGAAGATTTGGCTGATGGATACGGAGACGGGGGAGGTGAGGAGGAAGAAGATTAGCGCGGTAGCCGCCGCCGAATATCTCTACTCACACGTTAAGACCGATGGCACCCGCTGTTTTCGGGTCGATAAAGACCTGACTGAACTGGAGACACTCATCGCCCGTCTCTACCCGCGCATCGCGGAAGGCTATCCCGATCTATCCGCAGCCTGGGGCATCAAGAAGCTCTCCGCCCTTTTCATCATCAGCCTCGTGCTTCGCCATCCGGGCATGGAGGAAGAGACACAGGAGATGCACCGCAAGATGGTGGACCTTTACGAGCGAATGCCAAAGGACTCGAAGGGCCGGCCTATGGTCAGTCACATCTTCGAGGATGGGAAAGCATTCGAGTTGGATACCTCCCACTACGACGAATACAAAGCCGCCGACGAAAACCGGCTGAAGCAAATGTTTGCCGAGCAGATTCGTCCGCTCGCGATGAATCTTACCGACGAGCTTTTCAAGAAACGGTGGACATTCCTATGCACCGACGAGCCCGTGTTCTTCACCTCAGATAATCCGGTAATCAAACAGCATGATGAGCTGCGAACCTTCGGCGTTCGCACGCCGGGGATGCACTTGTGGTTTCCGGTGAGTCCCACACGGATGCTCTGGATGAGCGATCGGATCGGCGATCAACCAGATGGCTTCTATCCATTGCCGGTCTCGGAGGCGCACGCCTTGAACATGTTCACGATGGCGAATGCGTCCCGATTTCTCCTCTCGCACGAGCAGCCGGATCGCCGGTTGCGGGAGTTAGACGGCTTTGTGGATCAGGCGATTCGTGAATACAAACCGACTCGCCCGCTGGACGGGCCAATTTGGTAAAGCTTCAAGCCCGAATCATGGAGCAAAGTGCTCGAACCGATATTCGGCCAGCGTCGAGAAATTCCTCTGGCCTTTGCCCCGGTTGATTCTGCCAAGCATCGTTCCGTTGATCCGGTCTTGAAGCAGCGCGCAGAGATCGTCGAACCGCCCGACGGGCACCAGCTCCCATTTGCCAACGCGATACCGCTTCTTGATGAGTGAGTGAACGGCTGCAAAGGAGAACTTGGCGCGGCCAGGCTGCTTCGAGGCGAAGTCGTTGTAGCGATCAATCAGGTACTTCGCATAATTCCGCATGAGGAGGTCGCTGCCGATGGAACCGACCGGTGGGGCAATGGTCGGACCCTTCGTTTTAGTGAAGACGACTTTCTGCGCGACAATGTTGATCTCACGATACTCGGCGAGAAGGCCATCCACCTTCTTTCCATCTGCCTGAGATAGCTCGATCTCGGCTGGCTGCTCGTGCGCCGACTTGAATCCATCGAGGACTTTCGCCGTGTAGCGCAACGGCTCAGAATCAATGACCTTGCTGTGCCGCGAGCACATGACGATGAGATTCTCGAAAGCGTGCCGCTGCTCGGCGGTCTGCTTGGCATCGAAGCGAGGCCCACCGCGACTCCGGGCGCGAATGTGGCAGATGATGCCAGTGATGGTGCCGTTGTCCTCGACGATAGGTGCCGAGCATTCGGGATAGGCGCAGCGATTGCGACAGCGGGCGAATAGCTTTTTAACGGTCGTTCTCGTCGGCTCCATTCCGAGAATTCATAGCGGATTGAGTGTGGAAGCTAAC
>NZ_JBDUCX010000039.1:0-35262 GCF_040003245.1 Chthoniobacter sp. | reverse complement strand
GCATTGCTATCCAGCGCCGATTAAGACAAAGATTCCCCGATTCGTGTGAATGAATCGCGGCGCGATCCTGTCTACTCCCACATCCTAATATGAAAACACTCCGGCTTTTTGTTGTTCTGGCGGCTTTGGTCTTCGGGGGCGTCGTGGCGCCGTCGCCGGCCCGCGCTCGCGAGGCGATCTCCTTCGACTTTTTCTACGATTCGCTCGCGCCTTATGGCGACTGGATCAAGATCGGTGATTACGGCCCCTGCTGGCGGCCGACGAATGTCGATAAGGACTGGACTCCCTACTCCGATGGTTATTGGGCTTACACCGATGCCGGCTGGACCTGGGTGAGCTACGAGGATTTCGGCGGCATCGTCTATCATTATGGACGCTGGCTGCGCCTGGAAGATGAGGGCTGGTGCTGGGTGCCGGAATACGAATGGGCGCCCGCCTGGGTTTCCTGGCGGTCGAGCGATGACTATGTCGGCTGGGCGCCGTTGCCGCCCGAGGCGCGCTGGGAGCCCGAGGTGGGTATCAGCATCTGGGCCGATCAGACCTACGATATCGGTCCCGGTTACTACAGCTTTTGCCGGTCACGCGATTTCGGTGCGCCGGTCTTGCGCGGGGTCATTATCGATCGCGGGGAGAATATCACCATCCTCCGCGGCACAGTGAATATCACCAACATCACTTACAACCGCGGCTACGGTGGTGGACGCGTCATCTATAATGGCGGTCCTAATTACGAGAGGATCAATCGTTTCTCCGAGCGCCGCATTCCGGCCTTGAAGCTGGTGCAGAATAACAGCTTCGATTCCGAGCATTGGCGCGATCACCGCGGCCAGGGCGGCGGCAATGGCCTGCGCTCGCAGACCGTGGGCAATCAGCTCATCGTCACCGCGCCGCTCATGGCGGCGCCGAAAGACCGGTCCGCTTTCAAGGGGCAATTCAAGCGGGAGGTGGCCGGCGATAAGGTGTCCCACGGCTGGAATGGTGTGAAGGATCCCGAAGTGAAAAAGGAATTGCGCCAGGAAATCTCGCGGCAATCCAAGGGGCTCACCCCGGCGACCGCTCCCGCGCGCGCCGTGGCCGTCGCCGACTTGAAAGACGTGCCGGAGAAAGCGGACCCGAATGCCAAGGTCGTGACTGGCGAGAAGAGCGGCAAGCCGGGCAAAGGCCAGCGGCCGGACAGTGTTGTCGTGCAGCCGAACAACCCGCCGGCGAATGATCCCAAGGCCACCCCCTCGACCACTTCGGGCACCCCGGAGGCCGTCGCCAAGGACAAGGGCCGCTCGAAGAATCAGCCTGCAACCACGGACGCCGCACCAAAGGGCAACTCGAACTTGAAACCGTTCAATCCGACGACCGATACGAAGCAGCCGGATAATGCTCCCGCGGAAAAATCCACTCCGCGGCCCCGTGGCCCCGTCGCCGTCGAACCATCGGAGAAAGATCGCGCCAACGCGCAGCGGCAGGCCCAAATGGCCGAGCAGCAGAAGGAAAATGCCGCCCAGCAGGAAGCCGCCCGAGTCCGCGCGGAGGACGCCCGTCGTCGCCAGATCATCGAGCAGCAAAAGCGCCCGACCCAACCCGAAAGCAAGCCGCAGACGTTCGTTCCCCAGGAAAAGGACCAGACTCCGCCGCAGGGCAAGGGCCAGTTTCCTCCGCAGGGTAAAGGCCAGTTCCAGCAGCCAGAAAAGGGGCAGTTCCCGCCGCAGGGCAAAGGCCAGTTCCAGCCCCAGGAAAAGGGACAGAACCCGCCCAAGGACAAGGGGCAATCCGAGCCCAAGGGACAATCGCAACAGTTCGAGAAGCAGCCTGCCCAGCAGAACAATGCCCCGAAACAGGGTAGCAACCAGAAGTCCAAGGACAGCAAAGGCGACAGCAAAGGCGGTAGCAAAGACAGCGGCAGCGACAAAGATAAGGAAAAGAACTGAGCCGCTGCTGGATCGCGTCGGCATCCCGGCCGCGCCTTTGACTTTCTCTGGGTGTCATGCAATGCTGCGTGCGAGACTCGGGAAAGGGGAGGCGGGCTGGGCGCCTGGTGGGGAGGGAGAAGATGTGGGGTGTGGCCCGATGACGAATCCAGCAAAACGAAAGCCATGAAAATCCAACCAGTAGATTGCCTGACTGATTCCGGCCCGCGCGGGGCGATCACCTTCGCCAGAGTAAATCGCCTCCAGTCGTGCCTGATCGTGTCTAATCGTGCCTCTTTTTTTCTCCGCTCGCTTTTGCCAGTGAACGAGCGTTGCTCGGGACGGTCATACAGGGCAGCTCCTTTCTAGATCCTACCGAATCGCACCCAATCGCACCCATCGCAGCGAATCGCACCCATGGGGTCGTCCCTTCGACTCCCGTCGACAAACTAGGGAGCCACATTGCGTCCGCTCAAGCCCAATCAAGGCGGATCAAGCCCAGTAAAGCCTCCGAAATAACCACTCGCCAACCAAGGCCACCCATGCCAGCTTGCCCGACTTTCATGAAATTCCAAGGCTCCCTCCTGATCGCCCTTTCCCTATGTCTCGCGGCCCCCGCTTCCCTTTTGGCTGCGGACAAGAAGAAAGCGGCGGCTCCGCCGGCTCCTCCTGCGCCCACTGAAGCCCCGGCCGCCAAGCCTCTCGTCCTGCCCGATACCGTCGCCGTTGTCGAAGGTTCCGACGTCAAGAAAGAGGAGCTGATCAAGGCCTTCAACAACCTGCTCTCCGCCCGGAAGATGTCGCCGGACGCCATCCCCCCCGAACAGCGCCTCCAGGGCTACCACATGGTGCTCGATGAAATCATCATCGACAAACTGCTGGCCAAGCGCGCCGAAAAAACCGCGGTCACGGACGACGAAGTGAAGGCGCAATGGGAGCGGATCAAGGGCAATTTCGGCTCCGAAGAGGAGCTCAAGAAGCAAGTGGAAGCCGCCGGCGAAACCATCGACAAGGTGAAAAAAGGCCTGCACGACCGGATCGCTGAGGAGAACTGGATCAACGAGCAGATCAAGGACAAGGTGAACGTGACCGACGCCGACGCGGAAGACTTTTACAAGAAGAACCCCGAGCAATTCAAATCGCCCGAGCAGGTGCGCGCCAGCCACATCCTGGTGAAGGTGGACGCGACGGCGAAGCCCGAGCAGGTGGTCGAGAAGCAGAAGGCCGCCCAGGCCATCGCCGACCGGGTGAAGAAGGGCGAGGACTTCGGCAAGCTCGCCAAGGAACTCTCCGAGGATCCCAGCGCCAAGCAGAACAGCGGGGACCTCGATTTCTTCACCAAGGAAGCGATGGTGCCGGAATTTTCCAAGGCCGCCTTCGCCATGAAGAAGGACGAAATCAGCGACCCGGTGCGCAGCGAATTTGGTTTCCACGTGATCAAAGTGACCGACCGCAAGGACGCCGAGACGGTGACGCTGGAGAAAGCCAGGCCGCAACTCCTCGCCTATCTCAAGAACCAGAAGAAGCAGGCGGAGATCGAGAAGGTGGTGCAGGACGTTCGCGCCAAGGCGGATGTCAAAATCAACCTGCCCGAGCCTCCCGCCCCGCCCGCGCCCGCGCCGGGAGCCGCTCCGGCTCCGGAACCCGCGCCCGCGCCCGCGAAATAAGGGCGTGCGGATGTTTCCCGCAACCAGCGCAGTTGCGGTTGGTGGACGGTTTGCCGAATTAGGCATTGATGCGCGGCAGTTTCTTGGCCCAGACTTTTAACCCGAATGCGCCGCTTGCGGCGTTCATTGAGCAACCTTCATGTCACGCAAAGCTCGGAAAAATGTAGGGGTCATCGGTCTCGGCATCATCGGGTCCCGCGTCGCCGCGGGGCTGCGTACCGCCGGCTACCAGGTTTACGTCTGGAATCGCAGCGCCAGGCCGGCGCCGAATTTCCTCGGCTCGCCCGCGGAGATCGCCGAGTCCTCCGAGATCATCCAGATCTTTGTCGCGGATGCACAGGCGCTCTTCGATGTCGTCGAGGCGATGAGCGAGGTGCTCACGCCCAAGCACATCATCGTCTGCAACGCCACGGTCGGCCCGGAAGCCGTGCTCGAGGCCGCGCAGCTCGTGGAAGCCCGCGGCGCGCAATTCCTCGATGCGCCCTTCACCGGGAGCAAGATCGCCGCGGAAAAGCGCCAGCTCGTTTACTATGTGGGCGGGTCGGAGCCGGCGTTCCAGCGCGTGCGCCCGATTCTCGAGCTCACGAGCAAGAGCATCATCCGCATGGGCGAGATCGGCCATGCCGCCACCATCAAGGTGGTGACCAATATGATTTCGGCGGTTACGGCGCAGGTCCTCGCCGAGGCGCTTTCCATCGTCCAGAAGGCGGGCCTGGAGCCGGAGTTGCTCGCCGCCGCCATTGAGCAGAACGCCTGCCGCTCGGGCGTCATCGACCTCAAGCTGCCCAAGATGTTGAGCGGGGACTACGAGCCGCACTTTTCTCTCAAGCACATGTTCAAGGACGTGCAGCTCGGCATCCACATGGCCAATGCCCTCGACATCGAGATCCCCGCTACCACCGTCACGGCGGGGGTGATGTACGGCGCGCTCAACCAAGGTTGGGGCGACCTGGATTTTTCGGTGCTCTTCAAGAACTACACGCCGACCGAGGTCTTCGAGGAACTGCCGGCGGCGATCCAGCACGCGCTCGCGGGGCACGCCGCGCTGGAAGCCACGCCGGCGGAAGAAAGTGCGGACGCCGTCGAACCGGAGCCCGAGGCGCCCACCGGTTACGAGCCGGAAACCGAGAGCGGCGACGCCGCGCCGGAGCCCGCCGCGGTCATTCCGCCGCCGCCGATCGTCCCGACCCTCCAGCCGCCGACCATGCTCTCCGAGCAGGCGCCGGTGTCGAACGGGGCCTCCATGCGCGAAGCGGTCCCCACGGAGGAAGCGTCGCGGATCATCGAGGCGGTGCTCGCTCATGTCACTCACCAGCGCGGGGAGACGGGGGGCGTCGTCTACGAGAATCGCCGTCCATCTCCGGCCGTCGAAACCACGGATTTCCAGTCGAGCCAGGGGGCGCCGGAGGAAAAGCCCGCGGTCGCGATGGTCGTGGAACCGTCCGCCGCCGAAAGCAGCGAACCGCCGAAACCCGCCGACGCGGCGACGCCGGACCTGGCCGAGCAGAAAGCCGACGCCAAGCCCGTCAACTTCGTGCGCCGCTGGTTCGTCGGGCGTTCGCAAGGATAGCCGTGGCTGGTCCGAACGCTGCCGCGGCTGCCCTCTACCGTGAATGCCAGGCACGCGGCGGAGTCGCGGACCTTTCCGATCGCACGCAACTGGTCCTCACCGGTCCGGACCGCGTCCGTTACTTGAATGGGCAGGTGACCAGCGATGTGCGCAAGCTCCGCCCCGGCCACACGCAACTGGCCTGCGTGACCACCGCCAAGGGCAAGCTCTGCGCGGATGTGTTCATCACCGCGCAGGAGGAGGCGCTCTTCGTCGATGCCGAGGGCAGCGTGCGCGAGGCGTTGCTGGCCCGCCTGGAGCGCTACATCGTGGCGGATGACGTGGCCATCGAGGACGCCACCGAGACCCAGGCGCTCCTGCACTACATCAGCGCCGAGCCGCCGCCCTTTTCCAGCCTGGGACAAATCGCGGCCGCCCGTCGCCTGGGTCGCGACGGCTGGGATCTGCGCCTGCCTCGTCAGGAATTGATCGCCGTGCGCGAGCAACTGGTCGCCGGCCGCGTCGTCGTGGACGCCGCCTTGGCCGAGACGCTCCGCATTGAAGCCGGTATTCCCCGCTGGGGCCACGAGCTCGATGAGAACACGCTCCCGCCCGAAGCTGGCCTGGACCAGACGCATATCGACTACCACAAAGGCTGCTACATCGGCCAGGAAGTGATCTCCCGGTTGCGCAGCGTAGGGCACGTGAACCGCCAGCTCACCGGCTTCATCGCCGAGGGCGACGCTCCCCTTGCCGCCGGTCTCCGGCTCTTTGCCAAGGCCGAAGACACCGCTTCCATCGGGGTGCTCACCAGCGCGACCGACAGTTTTGCCTTGGAAAAACCGATCGCGCTCGGCTATCTCAAGCGCGGTTCGCCCACGGGCGCACTGCTTGCCCGCCCGGATGGAGCGAACGGCCCCACGGTCGTCGTCACTGCCCGGGCCTTGCCCTTCGCTTCATGAAAAAACTTCTCCTCACTGCCTGCGTCGCCGCGACCGCGCTTTCCGCCGTTCGTGCGGACGATGTCGCCCTCCTCACCCTCAAAGTCGGCAAGGACAAGACGCCCAAGCAGGTGGCCATCGAGTTCTACGAGGGCGACGCCCCGCAGACCGTCGAGAATTTCAAGAAGCTCGCCCGCAAAAAATTCTACAACGGCCAGGCCTTTCACCGCGTCTTCCCGGACACGCTCGTGCAGACGGGCGACCCGCTGAGCAAGGGGAAGGATCGCGCCAAGGTCGGCACCGGCGGCCCCGGCTACACGCTCCCGCCGGAGATCCATCACAAGCACACCAAGGGCGCGATCGCCGCAGGCCGGTTGCCCGACAAGATCAACCCCGGCCGCCTTTCGAACGGCAGCCAGTTCCTCATCTGCCTCGCGCCCATGCCCTCCTACGACGGCCAGTACACCGTCTTCGGCAACGTCATCTGGGGCCTGGACACGCTCAACGCGATCAGCGAACTGCCGGTCGACACCAACGACAACCCTGTCCAGCGCGTGGAGATCAAGTCGATCAAAGTCATGCCGCGCGAGAAACTTCCGGCGCAGCCTGTGCCGGGCCCGCCTCCTGCACCGGCGAAAAAGCGCTGGTATCAAATTTTCTAGAAAGAGGCGCTTGCGGCCTCCGGAAGTCGCACGTATAAAGCGCTCCCCTTTCACACGGGTAGGTACCGAAGTGGCCAAACGGGGCGGACTGTAAATCCGCTGGCTTACGCCTTCAGTGGTTCGAATCCACTCCTGCCCATTCTCTCTTAAACCCTGATAAACTCAGGCTTTCGAGGCTTTCGTTCAGGAACTTCATTCCTCCACGTAGAAACGCATACTCCGGCATTCGGACGGATACTTTTGACACTTTTTGACACTTGGTCCGTGGAGATCCGCTGGCCTGAAACAAGTCAAAGAGCTGCGAGCCTCTGGAAATTGCCGTTTCTCTTCGGTTCGCCCGCCATCGCACCCCTCATCTGGCGCGCACCTGGGCTACTTCGTGACGCAACCTTTGGGGAGGGTCGATGAGCGTCAGGGCAGCGTTGCGCGGCGAATCCAACTGGGTCAGCAATCAGGAGATGGGCCTGACCTTGAGCGGCATCCATGGCCTGGATTGATCCAATTTTGGTGCAGTCCGCGCGAAAGCGCACCAGTGCGAAACAATTTTGTCATGCGTTGTCATGCGCGAGGGAAATTTCCTGGCCATCGCTGAGGTCTTAAATCGAGAGTTCGGATATCGAAGGCATCCTTCTGTCGCGGACGGTCGTTGAAGGCGCGGAGCGATGCGCTGTGGCGAGTTTCGCTCCCAAAATCTCCGAGCTATCATCCCGGCGTATTGCCCGACCTACGAGGTCACCCCGTGGACGATCAGCGCCGCCGCCGTGCGATTCTCCACGCCCAGTTTCGCCAGGATGCGCTCGACGTGGAGCTTGGTGGTGCCGGCGGTCAATCCGAGGATGATGGATATCTCGGAATTCGATTTGCCCTCGGCGAGCCAGCGGAGCACTTCTTTTTCGCGCGGGGTGAGGCCGAAACACTCCAACCGCCGGGCGATGGCCGCGCCGTTTTCCTCGCTGAGCAGGAGCAGACAACGATCTTCACTCGCCGCCCGCCGCAGGTAAAGCCGGTCCGGGCCGTTGGCCACGACCAGGGGCTCTTCGCTGGCTTCGGCTGTCCCTGCGGAAAGCCACTCAAGCACGCGATGCGGCAGGCTGGGCGTATTCGTCTTCGGAATCGGGACGTAGCGGGCGAGGCATTCGAAAGCGCCGGGTGTGGAGTGGATTACCTCCCCATCATGATCGGTAGCGATCACGCCTACGCCACTTTCGCGCAACACAGCGTGGAGATCGATCTGCCGGCTCTCTTGGCCGGCAATTTCCGCAGTGCGCAGATAGGCCTGCACGATATGGGGCCGTACCAGGTTGAGGCGTAGACGGTCATTTTCCGTAAAGTTGCGTTCCTGGCGATTGAAGGCGATCCCGATCATGAAGCCGGGCGAAATCCGCACCGCGAAGGAGAGTTGATCTTCCACCGCTACGTGCTGATAGCAGTCGCGATAGAGCGCCCGCTGGTGATATTCCTGAGTGCTCAGAAAATCGGAAATCTTCAGTGCTTGTCCATCGCCGGTCTTATCGAAATAGGTGATAACCGGATGCTCGTGCATCAAGCCGGCGAAGTTTGCGTACAAGCCACTCTCGATATCCTCGCGCGGCGGGTCAAAGACGACGACGAATCGTTGGCGCTGGAGGTCGACCTCATTATAACCGGCGAGATAGCAACTCACCAGCTTGCGTAACTCCGCCAGGACGTGGCGCGGAAAATCCTCGAGCTGTCGACAGCGGTGGATCGCCTGAATGCAATCCAAGATTTGTTCGTAATCCGCGTCAGAAAGGAGATTTTTCAACGGCGTTCGAGAGGTTGATGGCCCTCGCCGGGATGCAAGCAGATAGAGGTGTGCTGTGGCAAGTTCACTCGCAAATTCTCCGAGTTATCAGCCGGCCTGATGCCCGGCCTGCGAGGTCACGCCGTGGACGATCAGCGCCGCTGCCGTGCGATTCTCCACGCCCAGTTTCGCCAGGATGCGCTCGACGTGCAGTTTTACGGTGCCTGCGGTCAATCCCAGGCTCGTGGAGATTTCGGAATTCGCTTTCCCCTCCGCCAGCCAGCGTAAGACTTCGCCCTCTCGCGGCGTCAGACCGAAGCGCTCGAGCCGCTGCGCGATGGCCAGCCCGTTTTCCTCGCTGAGCAGGAGTAGCCAGCGCTCTTCGCTCCGGACACGCCGCACGATGAGCTTGGCGAGATCGTGCATGAGGACGAAGGGCGCGTGAGCGTCGGTCGACGTGTCGGCGGCCAGCCATTCCGTCAGTCGGCGGGGCAGGCGCGGTGGATCGGTCTTGGAATTGGGCAGGTACTGGGCGAGGCATTCGAGGGCGCCAGGCGTAGAGTGGGCGACGAGTCCGTCCCGATCGGTGGCGATGACCCCGAGGCCGCTCTCCCGCAAGACCGCGTGCAGATCGACCTGACGTTGCGTGTGGCCGGTAAGTTCCGCCGCATAAAGATAAGCCTGCACGATGTGCGGGCGCATGAGGTTCAGGCGCAAGCGATCCTTCTCCGAAAAGCTGCGCTCGCCGCGATTGAACGCAATCCCAATCATGAAACCTGGCGAGATCTGGACGGCAAAGGAGATTTGATCCTCAGCGCCGATATGTTTGTAGAAGTCGCGATAAATCGCCCGTTGATGGTATTCCCGTGCCGTCAGAAAGTCGGAAATCTTGAGTGCCTGGCCGTCGCCCGTCCTGTCAAAATAGGTGATGACCGGATGCTCATGCATGAGCCTGGCAAACGGCTCGAGAGCCGCGGGGCTTATTTCCGGGCGGGGCGGCTCGAAGACCACGATGATGCGATTCCGCGGGAGATCGACCTCATTGTAACCCGCCACATTGCAGTCGATTATCTTCCGTAACTCAGTGAGCACGTGCTGCGGAAACTCATCCAGTTTGCGGCACCGGTGGACGCCCTCGATGCAGTCGAGGACCTCCTGATATTCGGCATCGGACAAGCGATTCTTCACCAAGGATTGTTAGGGCAAACGCCCTGTGCATAGCTATATGCCGAACGGCATATAGGCAAACAAGGCTAATTCCGGCAGAATCCGCACTTTATGCCCAGTGACTGGACGAGCAATTCTCCGATGAGCGGAAATCCCCGCCGTGCCAGCGACCCTGCGAGATCTCGTGGTGATTCGATCCAGAATCAAAACAGAGTGTTTTACAAATGAAATGCCGATTACTCTTCATTCTCAATGGTTCCATCCTACTGTTGTGCGGCGCACCGGCGCAGGCTCAATCGCTGTGGAACAATGCCGGGACCAGCAACTGGTTTACCCCCGGCAACTGGACGCCGAGCGGGGCACCGGACACCAATATCAAGGCGCAGATCAACAATGGGGGGACGGCTCAGATTGCCGCCACCGGCGCGGCGGCCAATACCCTGATCCTGGGCAATGCGACGGGCGAAAGCGGCACCCTGAACATCTCCGGGGCTGGGCAGTTGACGATCAACGCTGCCACGGGCTTTTTCATTACTGTCGGTGAGAGCGGCACGGGCACACTCAATGTCTCCGCGGGTGGAGCTATTTTGAGTGCTCCCGTCTTCACTATCGGCAACATGGCGGGTTCCGTCGGCACGGTGACGGTGACGGGCGTCGGTTCGGCAATCCTTTCCCAGTTTCAGCTTGAGGTCGGTCGCAGCGGCACGGGCACATTGAATCTTTTCGATGGCGCCACGGTTACCGCTCAAGGGGCTTTCGACGTCGGCAACGGTACTGGTGCGGGACATCTGAATGTGGATGGCACTACCGCGAATCTGACCACGCTGAACCTTTCGAGCGTCAACATCGGGGGGACCACGCTGGGCGGCACCGGTGATGTCACCGTCACCGGCACGAATGCCAAGCTGAACGCCACCGCCGGCCTCGACGTGGGTTCTGCCGGCACTGGAACGCTGACCATGTCCGCCGGGGCCAAGGGCAACGCCACGGCGCTGCTCATCGGCGACGACGGTACGGGCACAGTTACGCTCACGGATACGGGCACCGCTTTGACGCTCACTGGCTTCACGGCCAAAGTCACCGTGGGAAATACCACCACTGCGAACCTGAACATCCAAGCTGGCGCCACACTTACCAGCCTCAACGGCGTGGTGGGGCAGACTCCGGGCAGCGTGGGAACGGTGACCATCACCGGGACGGGCTCGACATGGACCATCGGCGCAACCAATGGATTCCTCACCGGGCGATCGAGCCAGCCCGGTGGCACCGCCGCGATCAATGTTCTGAATGGTGGCAAACTCTCAGCCCAAAATCTGAGTGCTTACACCGATACCACGATCAAGGTGGACGGCGTGGGGTCTCAGCTTTCCCTGCCCAACGATTCCGGGGCTGCTATTAATAAGTCACTTTTCCTGGGCTCGGTCGGCACCAACAAGCTGGATGTGACCAATGGCGGCACGCTGACCACGGGCGCCACTATCCTCACGACGACCGCCGGCTCCAGCCTTGTGGTGAATGTGTCGGGCACCGGCTCGAATTGGACGCTGACCCCGCTGGTCGGAACTCCCACGACCCAGTTTGGCGGCGCAGGTGCGGCCACCTTTACGGTCTCCAACGGCGGCAGTTTCACCTACACTCAGGACGGATTCTTCAATGTGGACGCGACGGGCGCCGGCACGGCGAGCCTGACGGTGAGCAGCGGCGGCACCTTCACTGTCAAAACCACCGCGGTGAACTCGGGTATTTTGCGCATCGGGCAGGATGGCACGGGCTCGCTCATGATTGATTCCGGAGGCATCGTCAACACGGGGCATACCTACGTGGGCGAAGACACCGGTGCCGTCGGCACGGTGACCGCGACCGGCGTGGGCACCATTTGGAACGCCAGTGACCTGCAAGTCGGGACCATTGGTGGTCACGGCACCGTGACCGTCTCCGGAGGCGCCACTTTGAACGGGGACGCTGTCATTGGCGGGTCGGCGGCCAACCCGACGGGCACCGGACAAATGACGGTGACTGGCAGTGGCACGACGTGGATCATTAGCCCCACCCCGACGAATAACTTCGTCTTCGTGGAAAAGAACGGCTCATTGAGCATTCTCGCCGGGGCCACAGTCACCGGCAACCTAACGGCCGGCACGGGCGGTTTCAACGGCACCATCTTGATCGACGGCATCGGCACCCACGTGAACGGTGGAAGCTTGTCTAGCGACGGCACCGGTTCCATTACCATTCAAAATCAGGCGGTAGTCTCGGGTACGAGCACGGGCCTGGGGCAAAATGAAGGCGCCAATTCTCTCGTCACCGTCGACGGTGTGGGCACGCAATGGAACATGACGGGCAATGCGTTTATGGGCAGCAATGGAACCGTCACCGTGAATATCCAGAACGGCGCTCATGTCTCCAGCAATCAGCTTTATCTTGGCTATGACAAGAATGCGGACAACACCGGCGGAAATGGCATCGTCAATGTCACCGGCACAGGATCTTCCCTGGCGGCGAACAGCTTCCTGCGGGTCGCGGACTATTTCTTCACTGGCGGCACCCTGACGATTTCCCAAGGTGGAACCGTGACCAGCGTATCTGGCGGCACCGCCGGCACCGCCAGCGGCCTCGCCAGCACCAACAATGCGACCGGAACCATTGTCGTGACCGGTGCGGGTTCGAGCTGGACGAACACAGGCGACATCTATGTGGGGAATAGCGGCACGACCGGTGTAGGGACCCTCACCGTGGCCAGCTCCGGGGCGGTGTCGGTGACCGGCGCGACGTCTATCAACGCCACCAGCACTTTGAACATCGGCAACGGCGCAACCGCCGGCACCTTCAGTTCCGCCTCGGTGGCGAACAGCGGCCTCATCCATTTCAACCTCACGGACTCCGTAAACTACTCTGCGCCCACCTCGGGCACGGGCACGGTGGTCAAGGATGGCGCGGGCACCGTCACCATTCTCGGCACGCACACTTACACCGGCACCACCACGATCAACGACGGCTTGTTTGTCGTCAACGGCACGCTGGGCAACACCGCGGTCACAGTCAATAATGGAGGCCGCCTCGGCGGTTCGGGCGCGATCGCGGGGCCGGTCACGATCGCCAACGGTGGCACCCTCGCACCGGGCAACAGCCCCGGCACGATCACGGTGGGAACGCTGACTCTGAATAGCGGCTCGATCGAAAATTACGAGTTGGCCACGCCGAATGTGGTCGGCGGCGGGGTCAACGATCTCACGATCGTGAATGGCAACCTCACGCTTGACGGCACACTCAACGTGGCCGGTCTCGGCGGCTTCGGCGCCGGCGTTTACCGCCTGTTCAATTTTACGGGGACGCTGACCGACGATGGGCTGAGCCTGGGCACTTTGCCGGCGGGATTCACCTACACGGTGGATACTGGCACAGCCAACCAGATCAACCTGGATGTGGTCGCGCTTGCCGCGCTATCCTATTGGAATGGCTCCCACACCACGCCCAACGGCGCGGTCAATGGCGGGACTGGCACGTGGGACAACACGACCACGAACTGGACCGAGGGCACTGGCGTGACGAGCGGGCCGTGGGCCGGCACGATGGGCATCTTCGCGGGCAGCGCGGGCACGGCGACTCTCGGGGCCAATATCAGCTTTACCGGCCTGCAATTCTCCACCGACGGTTACACGATCAATCAAGATGCCGGCCATGCCTTCACCCTCATTCCCACAGGTCCGGCGACGGTAACGGTCGACCCCGGCTTGACCGCGACGATCGCTGCCCCGATCACCGGCAGCGGTGGCCTCACCAAGAGCGGCACCGGCGTATTGATCCTCAGCGGCACCAATACTTATAACGGTGCGACGGCCGTCCAGGCCGGCCATCTTCAGCTCTTCCATGGTAGCGGCGGTTCCTTCGGTTTTGCCAGCAATGTCACGGTCAGCGCCGGAGCCTTTCTCGATCTGAATCAAATCACCGGTTTCACTGGTACTTTCAGCAATAACGTGACCAACGACGGCACCGTCGAAGCCATCAATGGCGGGGGCGGAGGAACGATCCTGGATACGGGAACCATCACTGGCGGGGGCCAGCTCGTCGTGGGCCTGAACGGCGCCACTACAGTCGCCGGCGCCGCCTTGATTCTCGCTAATACGAACAGTTATTCGGGCGGCACCCGGATCACGGGTGCGGGCAGCACCTTGCAGGTGGGCAATGGCGGGACTGCGGGTTCTGTGGGCTCCGCGGATGTGGTCGTCGATAACGGCGGCACTTTGGGCATCACCCGCGTCCCCGGAAACACCTTCTCTAACAACGTGACGAATGGCATCGGCGGAACGGGCTTCGCCAATTTCGGGTCGGGCTTTGGCGTCGCTTCGCTCACGGTTTCGGGCACCGTGACCGATGGCGCTGCGGGAAACGTGAGCGTCACCGTCGGAACCAATTTCGGAGGGCCTGTCATCTTCACCAATCCTGGCAATACCTACAGCGGGATCACGTCCATTTTTTCGGGCGCCCTGCAGATCGGGACCGCCGGTCAGGCGGGCTCGATGGGTTCGGGAAGCGTCTTTCTCGATGGCGGCGCCACGCTCACTATTGCCAACATCGGCGGGCCGGTCGCGAACACGCTGTCCAATAATGTGCGTGGCCCCGACTCTTTCGGGACCGGATCCGTGACGGTCAATTCCTCCAACACGAATACTCTTTCGGGCAACTTCATCGACGGCTCTGCGGCAAAACTGACCTTCGCGCAGGGCGGGCCTGGCACCACAATCCTGACGGGGACGAGCACGTACACCGGGGCGACCACGATCAATGGCGGCCTTCTTCGGGTGGATGGGTCGTTGGGTGCGACCTCGGTCGCGGTGAACAACGGTGGTACTCTGGGCGGCATCGGAATCATTACGGGCGCCGTCACCGTCAACTCGGGCGGCATCCTCGCCCCGGGCGACAGTCCCGGCACGATCACCGTGGGCCCGCTGACTCTGAACGCCGGCTCGATCGAGAATTATGAATTGGGCACGCCCAATGTGGTGGGTGGCGCGACGAACGATCTCACCATCGTGAATGGCGCCTTCACGCTCGATGGCACCCTCAACGTCACGAACGAGGTAGGCTTCGGTGTGGGCGTCTATCGTCTCTTCACCTACACCGGCGCCCTCACCAATAACATCCTCGATCTCGGCACGCTGCCGGGAGGCTTCAATTACGTCATCGATACGAGCATCGCCAACCAGGTGAATCTCGACGTGAGCGCTGTCGGCGCGACCTTCACCTATTGGAATGGGGCGCACACCACGCCCAATGGCACGGTCAACGGCGGCACCGGCACCTGGAATACGACGACGACGAATTGGACGGATGTCAACGGGAACAGCAGCGGCGCGTGGGCCAATGGCAGCGTGGCGCACTTCACGGGCGCGTCGGGCACGGTCACCCTGGGCGCGAATATCACCGCAACCGAGATTCAATTCCTCGCCGGCTCGGGCGCTTACACTATCACCGCCGCGCCCAATACTTCGTTGACTGTCGATGGCGTCGGCATCACCAATAACTCGGGTATTGCGCAGCATTTTGTCGCCGACTCCTCGGCGGCGGGAAACGGCCAGGTCATTTTCAATCTCGGCGCCGTCGCGGGCGACAGTAACACCGATTACACCGCGATCGGTAACTCCACCGTCAATGGCACGGGCGGCCGGATCATCTTGAACAACAACTCCAAGGCCGGCACTGCGACCTTCACGAATACCTCCGGTGCGGCCGGTCCGAACACGGCGGGCAGCACATCCTTCCACGACAACGCCAGCGCGGATCACGGCACTTTCAACAACAACGGTGGAACGGCCAGCGGAGTCGGCGGGGGAAGGACGGATTTTTTCGATACTTCGCACGCCAGCGCCGCGCACCTCACTAACAACGGCGGCACAGCCGCGAGTGCGGGCGGCGGCACCACAGTCTTCCACCTGGGAACGTCCGCGGAAAACAGCGTGATCACGAACAATACCGGCACCGTCGCCGGCACGTCGCTCAACCGCACGGGCGCCGGAACCACGGTCTTTCAAGACACCGCCACGGCCGGCAGCGCGACCATCACGAACAACCCGGTGTCCGTGCTCGATTCGGACGCTGGGGCGACCTTCTTTCACGACAATGCGACGGCTGCGACCAGTCACATCACCAATAGCGGCGGTACCCTTTTCAACTTCCTCAACGGCGGTGGCGGCCTGACCCAATTCTTCGACACCGCGACCGCGGGCAGTGCGTCGATCTCCAATTCCGCCGGTACCTTGATCGGAGTCGGCGGCGGCACGACGGTTTTCGCGAACAGCTCCCAAGCGGGCACCGCGACGATCACGAACGACGGTGGCACGCTCGCGGGAGGACAGGGCGGCGTTACTTTTCTGGACAACACCGCGACCGCCGGCACGGCGACTTTCATCAATCAAGGCGCCGTCGTCGCGAGCGCGCGCGGCGGGCGGACCGCCTTCCTGGGCACTTCCACGGCGGCCGACGCGACGCTCGTCGCCAATGGCGGGAGCGGCGGTGGCCCAGGCGGCGAGGTCGAGTTCTTCGACGACTCCACGGGCGGCACGGCGGCCGTGCAGCTTTTCGGCAACGGCCAGTTGGACATCAGCGGGCACAACGCCTCCGGCGTCGCCATCGGATCCCTCGAGGGCAGCGGTCTCGCTTTTCTCGGTGCGCGCAATCTCACGGTCGGCAGCACCAATGTGGACAAACTATTTTCCGGCGTCATTCAGGATAACGGCTTCAGCGGTGGGACCGGCGGCTCGTTTACCAAGGTGGGCACCGCCCTTCTCAATCTCACGGGTAGCAATACCTACACCGGCGCCACAACCGTCAACGGCGGCACCCTGGCCGTCAATGGTTCGCTGGCCGCAGCCAGTCAAGTTACCGTTAACAGCACCGCCACGCTTGCCGGCACGGGCACGGTCGGCGGATCGGTCACCCTCTCCGGCGGCGGCATCCTGTCGCCGGGCAATAATGGCGTGGGGACGCTGACCACGGGCGCGCTCACCGCCAGCAGCGGTTCCCAGTTCAACTACGAACTGGCGGCGCCGAGCAGCGCCCACGATCTCACCGAAGTCACCGGCAATCTCACCTTGGGCGGGGCCGCGCTCAACATCACGGGCCTGCCCGGCTTCGGCATCGGCACCTACCGCATCCTCGACTACACCGGCACCCTGCTGGGTTCCACGCTGAACATCGGCACCGCACCCCTCGGCTATCTCTACACGGTCGATACGAGTATCGCCCAGCAGGTCAACCTCGACGTCGCCGGTGGCGGTCCCCTGCCTATCGCCTATTTCAATGGCTCTCACCTCGCCCCGAACGGCGTGGTCAACGGCGGCAGCGGCGTGTGGGACAACACCACCACGAATTGGACCGACGAGACCGGCAATGTCTTCGGCACTTGGGGCGGTGGAATCGGATTTTTCAGCGGCCGCCCGGGCACGGTGGATGTCGGATCGAATGTGGACTTCACCGGTCTCGAGTTCGTGACCAACGGTTATGTGATCAACGGGCATGGCTTCCTGCTCAATGGCGTGGGCCCGGTCACCATCCTCACCGATCCCAATGTCGTGGCGACGATCAATGCCGCCATCAGCGCGCCGGGTGGTTTGACCAAGCTGGGTACCGGTTCGCTGTTCCTCAACGGCTCGCTCTTCGGCAACCTCCAGTTGTTGCAGGGTTTGATGGGCGGCAACTTCTCCGTCTTCGGCAATCTTTTCAACGCCGCCACCTTGAGCCCCGGCCATTCCCCTGGCGCGGTCCATGTGAGCGGAAACTATACGCAGGCGCCCACCGGCCTGTTGAGGATCGATATCGGCGGGCGCGAGATCAGCCAGCACGACCTGCTTTCGGTGGGCGGAGTCGCCGATCTCGACGGCACGCTCCAACTCCTCCGGCTGAATCACTTCAAGCTCAAGCGCCACAAACCGGTCACCTTCCTTACTGCTGCCGGCGGCGTCCGTGGCGAATTCGACAATGTGATCAGCGACTTCACCAGCGACACGATCCTCCAGCCGACGGTCATTTATCGTGCGAACAGCGTGGCGCTCGAAGCGGTGCAGGGGCTGTTCGCCAGCCTCGATGGTCTCACCGTGAACCAGAAGTCAGTGGCCCGTGCGCTGGATAGCGCAGCGAACGACCGCCGGGCGAACTCGCTCTTCGACTATCTCGATTACCGCAAACTGAGCGAGATCCCGAAAGATCTCGATAAGATCGCGCCTGAGGAACTCACATCGGTGTTCACCATCGGCGTCTCCCTGGCCAACGTGCAATCGGGCAACATTCAGCGCCGCACCGATGACATCCGCAGCGGCTCCGGTGGATTCAACGCCGCCGGTCTAGCCGTCAACGGCACCGGTCCGAGCTACAGCGGTTCCTTTCGCACCGGCGTCGCCGGTCCCAACGGTGCTGAAATTCGCGGCGGCGGCAAAGAGGTCAAAGAGACCAAGGCAGTGGTCCCTGCCGAAGATCGCTGGGGTGCGTTCCTCTCCGGCACCGGCGAATGGGTGAGCGTGGGCAACACCGACAACGCCCGCGGCTACGACCTGACCAGCGGCGGCTTCACCCTCGGCATCGACTACAAGGTCACGCCTAACTTCGCCATCGGTCTCGCGGCGGGTTACACCGGCACCACCGCCGATCTCGTCGATCGCGGCCGGGTCTATGTCAACGGCGGCAAGATCGGCCTCTACGCCACGTTCTTCCAGAACGAGCAGGCGGCGGCCCCGACGATGTCGAAAGACTCCAAAGAATTGGTTCCCGCTAGGCCCAGCATTGCCAAGGGCTTCTACGCCGACATGGCCGTCTTCGGCGGCTACAACAGCTACGATACCCGCCGGAGCGCCCTGCAAGGCGAGGCCCGCGGCGACACCGATGGCGGCGAGCTCAACGCTCTCTTCGGCATGGGCTACGACATTAAGAAAGGCGGCCTGACCTTCGGCCCCACCGCTTCCTTCAATTACACCTACCTCGGGACCAACGATTTCACCGAGCACGGCTCGCTCGCTCCGCTGAACGTCCACGGCGGCAAGGGTGAGTCCTTGCGCAGCGCCTTCGGTCTCAAGGCCAGCTACGACTGGAAAGTCGGGGGCATCCTCATTAAGCCGGAGATTCGCGCTGCCTGGCAGCACGAGTACGGCGATTCCGCTTACGAACTCGGCTCCAATTTCGCCAATGGCGCAGGCAATTCGTTCACCGTCGCCGGACCGCAGCTTGGCCGCGACAGCGTCTTGCTCGGCGCCGGCTTCGCCATCCAGTTCAATGAGCGCATGTCGACTTACTTCTACTACGACGGCGAACTGGGGCGGAAGAACTACCAGTCCACCAGCGTCACCGGCGGCTTCCGTGTCGCATTCTGACCAAGGTCACGCCTTGCCCCTTTGCTCTGCATCATCGAGGTGTTTCCTTGTCGGAACGAATAAGTTCCTGCGCTTGCAAATACACGTCGCGATCAGCCTAATCGCCCGCAAACGCGAAGATGCGAGCGCGAACCGATAAATCGCGTAGCCTCGCCTTGCTGGTTGCCCCAATTCACTTTTCTTTGCCGGGTAGACCTCTGGGCCTCCATTGTGACCACCTGCTGAAACTCAGTGGCGCGGCGGTAAAATGTCCCGAGGAACGTCGGGGTAAACACCTAGGATATTGTTTACGAAGGCTGAACTCGCTCCTTTCCCGTCATTCGGCTCGATCGAGGTGCCGGACAATTTGCTGAGGTCTACGGATTTCCACTTTCCTCCCTCGAAATGGAGCAGCGCTGGCTTGCCTCCGGAAAGCGACTTTCCCGCGTGGTCCTGCGGGGTGACCTCGGTCCACGCCCAGCCATTGTGAATTTTGAGACACCTCACCGCAAAAACTACCTTGCCCTCCTGGCCGGGAAAATTCTCGGCGCGCAGGGCGTCCATGATCAACTTTCTTTCCGGGTTTCCCCGCTCTGGCTCGCGCAGGTCGTCGGCCAGCGCCAGTTTTGCGGCGGGAGCAACACTGGGAATCGACATAGGCTGGGTGGTGGTCAGCGCAGCCGCAACGGCTGAATCGCGGAGACCTGGGATATGGGCGTAGCCCACAAAATCGACGTGTTTCTCCGGCTTGGCGGGATCCGCCTTCGGCATCTTGAAGTCGAAGACGCTTACCCCCCACCGCTGGATGCCGTTGTAGGTGCGTCCGTCGCTGGAACCGAACATCACGCTTTTCCCGGTCCCTTTCTCGCGCCCCAAGTAGAGCATGACGTGACTGATGGGGACATCCCGTCCGGTATTGTAGGTGCCGCTCCAAAACATCAGGTCACCGGGCTGAAGGTCTTTGAATTCGAAGCTGTCCGCCAGCGTGCTGACCACCGCGAAGAATTGACCGTGCTTGCGCGCCCACACGTACTGCCCGCTCGAATCCCGCGGAACGTCCTTCAGTCCCTGCGAACGAAACAAATAGTAAATGGTGCCGGAACAGTCCATGCCGCCTGCGGACGGTTCGGCAGAGCCGTAAGTATAGGTAAGATTTTGTTTGGCGAGATCAAGGGCTGCGGTGATCAGTTGCTGCACGCGGGCAGGTTGGACGGAGAACTCCGCAAGTTCATTGACCTCGATCGTTGCAGCGGGGGCATGCGGAGCTTTTTCAGTGATCGGCGGGTCGCCTATCACCGCGCCCAACGGTTTCCCTGGCTTCGCCTCGAGCGCGGCACCGTCGTCATCGACGACCTTCTTTTTCTTCCGATGAGAGCCAGCTTTCGGAGTGGCTGAGGAATGAGACGCACTGCTTTCCACTTCCTGACCCTGCGCATACAAACCTGCCGTCGTGCAGACCAAACAGAGAACGCACTGACGGAGGAGATTTTTCACGCCCGGAGAATCGCATCAAAGTCCTGCAGCGTCACCTCTTTGCTGGACTTGCCGCGGCATTCGTATTCGAGAGTTCGTTCCCGTTCCCTGCGTCGGAAGGGGCTGACTGTGTGCGCACCAGCAGAGGGATTTATGTGGCACCATGGCCTCACCGCCTCTACGGAGCCAACCGGCACGGCAGGTTTCGTTTAACCGGCACAGCCGTGGATGCTCGGAGCGCCGAATAGTCTGTCCTATGGGCGACAACTCACCGAAGAACCAACACAAGCTGGACGAGCAAAAGCACGGAGAGCATGTGAAGAAAGATCACGCCAAGCTCGAAAACGCGGTGCATCAGCATCACCCGGATCGCGCTTCCACTCCCGAGGAGGTCCTGGGCCTGAAAAGGCAGGAGGAAGACGCGGACGCCGCCCGCGCGATTGTTACGGAGTAATCACCCGGTCGAACTTGCATCAGGTACGACCGAGGGTCGGCATTGACAAGGTGGCGGGACGGTTGTCTTGAGCAGGACACGCCCCGACTTGTCGTAGATCGTCAACGGCGTTTCTACCGTCACCATTTTTCGAGCGTATTCCAGAGTTTCTTCAAAGGAGTTAAATACCTTCTTGCTGTCCTCGCCCACTCTCGCCAGCGTGTATTGAAACGGTGAGCCGCCGCAAAAAATAAGAACATTCCGGATTTCGGTGTCCATTGAATTTCTTGAAGCCAGCGCCATGCCAGCTCGGGCAATCTCCTTGAAGTTGGGTAGTTCAGCTTGGAGTTGAAGTGAGTGCGGGCGTCGGGCCCGCTCTTCCGCGACAACGCGGCTCCTTCAGCGTTCGGGCTAGAGCCAGAGAGCTTAGTGGGAGTCTGAAAGGAGATTGGTGCAAGGAACGGGAGCCACGCTGAGAATGGTTGCCAGGTGGCCGCTTCCGCCTTCGGCTACATAAAAGAGCCCCTGCAGCATTAATGAAACTCCAACTCGCGCGATTGCACAACACCGTCTGTGAAATCCGCTACGATGCCTTGATTGCCGGGCGAGTGAACTTCGACCTGCCAGCCGTGCTGCTCGGCAAAAATCCGTATTCGATTTCCACTGGAAGATTTTCCGTCCGGGGAGAAACACGCAATCAAAACGTCCTCATAAATGCGGCACAACGAACGAGTTCGAAAGCCCTCACGGAGAAAGGCCGCAAGTTCTTCATCTGTTTGGAGAAGGCGCATTTACATCCGATTCGGTCCTCGCATTCGAGCCGGATGCAATAGGGGGAAATGGTGCCGCAACTTCTTGCCACGGGCTGCATCTGACCCCAGGTGCGTAATGGGAGCGCATCAGCGATGCCGGTGTTTGGACGCTGAAGTGAGAACTTTGTAGTTCCATACGTCGCAATCGCATTGGCCTGCGAATGCTTGGCGGGCTGAGCCCGCTATCATGCATCGCCGGACGGCTTCCTTCGGTGCTGGACGCACTCCCATTGTTTCACGCATGAGTCAGCTCAACATCGAATTCGAAAACATAAGTTTGCCCGATCAGGTGGTCGCGGCGGTCCGCAAAACGCTTGAGACCGGTGGTTGCCACAGTGGAGTCTTCTTCATCGGTGTTCTCAACAGCGCACCGGACACCGCCTATATTCTCTGGCACCTTATAGGCGAACAGCCTATTTCCATGCTTGTTCAGGCAAGCGATCTGGGGGACGAGGATCTCGCGAAAGCGGCAGCTGAGGACTTCCTGATGAAGTGGTATCAACGCGATCCCTAGTCGCCTTTCGACGATCACGACGTAATTCACCCCCGCCCCAATCAATGGTCAACCCGGTCTGATCCGTGCAGCTTCACCAGTTTGTTGTAGATGCCTAGGAGAAGGAACGTGGGTGCCCATTGACCCATGAATGTAGCGCCGTGTTTGTGGCCGGTGAGTCTCAGGGCCAGCGAAACTCCAATTGAGGCGAAAGCCGCCCACAGAAAAGTGTCTGACGGAAGCTTAGCCGTTTGTGTTTCAATCGCACGAGCAATGGGACCTTCGCGAGGTTCTGCGCCCTTAGGCGTTTCCGTGGAGTTCATGCAGTCTCTTCGTCTGTCAACCGTCAAGGGGACGCATCAACATCGACAGCGAATAATTCCCGCAACCTTCGTGCCTTCGGCATTCTCGTGTTGCGGACTCCTCGGCCCGCGGATGCGAGGTTCCCTCTCCTGGCTCCTTCTCAGCTTTCATCACACGCGAACCTTCTGGCCAACCCATTGGAACGGCGAGTCACGTTTCAGGGAGCACTCTCTCGGCGACGATAGGGGTGCTTACTTAGTGGTGCATGGGTCGAGACGGCACCCTGGAGCGGGGCATCCGCTGCGGGTTAAAGATGCGATTCTGTTGCGTGAAAACCGCTCGCCACTTCCCATCGCGACGCTCGGCCAATAGGGCGGCCACGGGCCTCGTTTATGATCACATCCTTCAGAGCGGGAAGAGTTTCTCATCAACCGGCAAATATGAGTAAATATCTGTCTCAAACGCCCGCATGGTTAGACACCGGCTCTTTTCGACACCTCGCAGGCAAGAAAATCCGAATAACGGAAAAAGAGGGCACGGTTAAGGTCACCATCAGCCTGGCCGAACGGTTCATGCCGTCCAACGGGGAACTGAAGATCGCCGTATGTGTGTGGCAACCAAGTATTGATCGACCTGTCGCTTGGTCGTCAAGGCTACCGGAAACATGCGAACGAATGGCGCTGGCCGACGCCAGTCCATGGAGCCGTTATCTCACCGAGGAAGCCCTGGCATCAGTTCGACCTGCAAAAGAAGGTGATGGAGTCGATTTCGTTCTTTCATTGAGCGACGGTTGAAACATTGCGCCGCGCTACGAACCAAGTCGATGGACTATCCAGAGCGGTGTGAGGCGCTCATGAAGAGGTGATCCGACCTCAATCAAGCGAAAGTAGGTGGCTTTTTGATTTCCCGTGCTTCTTCGTTTTCGGCTGCATGTTGGCGGCATGGACGAAATCAGCGGTAACTTTGACACAGACTCCAGTCGTCTCATAAGCGCCCTGCACGTTTATGACGAAGTAGCCTTCGAATGGGTGGAGAAGACGGGACACTAAAGCCAGTGCCGGCGGGGAGATTGCAGTCAAAATGCGAAGAATCACTTGACCAACAAAAATCTCCTTATCGTTTGCATCCGATAACCGGGCCTTTTTGAAACTGAGCACCATAATCCGCTGAAGATCAGGATCACTGGTGTCGAGAAAGTCCATCATCTGGACAATCTGGATATCCATTCCGCTGATCCGTAGAAGCTCTCCGGCAATTTTGGTGGGAGCGATTTGGCGGGACTTTCGCTTGGTGGTCATCGTGACTTTTTAGCCGGTCAGCAAAGAGACACCAGAAAAAAGCCCCCCTTGACTCGTCGAATTAAGCCCCTTCCCACACCTGAAAGCCACTCCCCTCTATAACGATGGCGCGGATTTTCGTCCCCGGGGTGCTGCATGTCGCTTGCTGCAGCTTCCCGCTTATCTCGTCCAGAGACTCTGAGGCGTTCTGCTTCGCGTAGCACCGAAACGGCAATTGTTTCAAGCCACCTTCGGTATCAAGGCCGCCTCCAAACCCCATTTGCTTTAAATCTACGTGGAGAGATTCCGGAATTTCGTTCGAATCGCTTAACTCGATAAAGGCAAAATAGGTGGGCATGCCGCTAAGATAGGAGCGCAGCCTACAAAGTCAAAGAAGCGGCTTGTGTTCGCGCATTAGGCGACCGGCGGGAGGCTCATAAGACTAAGGTTTTACGCTCCTACTTCTCGCTGACAGGAGGGGGAGTCCCCCGCTTTTGCCCCCCTGAGGTTTGCCGACTGGTCCGTTTGCGTCACGATTCGTCCACTGGCACCACCCTTCCCCCTCGGAGTCGGCCCTGGCCAGCGGGCCGAGCTATCGCGCGAGCCAGGAAGCGGAGCGGCGCCGCGCGGATGAGCTGACGGTGACCTTGAATACGTCGGCTACCGCACCGCCGTGGTTGGCGATGGTGGTGCCACCCAGACCATGGCGAACATCAACTACGATAATTTCAGCTTCGTGCCAGAACCCACCACTGGAATGCTTTACCTGGCTGGCGTTGGATTCGTTATCTCGCAACGCCGGAGAAAAAGGGCGTGAGCAGAGATCATTTCCAAAAAAGTTCGGCCGCGCCGCATGGACCTGGGGCTACTGATCCTACTTCGATGCCGATATTCGCACGATGTGGATTGGGGACGCCGCATCGCACGGACGCCCCGGCTTGATCGTCCACGCTGACGACATCCTGACCGCCTTTCTCGAGATCGAGCGACAATGCGGGCTCCCTGTGAAAGTGTAGCGGCATGTGCAATCACTACTCCGGCGATCCTGATAGGCTGGCCGAGTTCGTTCGGATATCGGCGCCGTGGCTTCGCATTCCTGCCGCCTACAGCGAGGCGCCGGCCCACATGTATCCCAAGCGCAAGGGCCGCGTGGTGCGCAAGAAAGACGGCGTGGCCGAAATGGTGCGGATGCGCTGGGGGGTGTGGCCGTTTTACGCGAAGGACAGCCGGTCGCTCGTGACCAACGCCCGCAATGACAGGCTGACGACAAAGGCCATCTGGAAGCAGTCGGTACAGCATCGACGGTGCCTCGTGCCCGCCACGGGCTATTTTGAGCCCGGGCTGGGGCCTGTAGGCGCGCGTGGCGAGGTGCTGTTCAAGGTCAGGGAGCGTCAGCACTTCTTCATCGCGGGCTTGTGGGACAATGACCCCGACCAATCGGGGGAGTCCGGCTTTACCCTCGTGACGACCGAGCCGAATGATTACGTACGTCCGTTTCACGATCGCATGCCGGTCGTGTTGAGCAATGCGGATGCCGCGGACTGGATTGGCGAGGATCGGCTGCCGGATGCACGGCTGGTCGAATTGTGCCGCGGGCTGCCCTCCGAGGCGCTCATTCACGAGGAGATCGCGGCCAAGTTGCCGGAAAAACTCACGATCAAGCGGCCGAGTAAGCCAGCACCACCGCCCGACCCACAGCAGTTCCTCTTCTGAGCCCGGCTCACACCAGCGGCGCGGCTTGGAGAAAAAATAGCAGCATTGGCTGAAGCCGTCTGCCTGCTATCATGCGGGCATGGAAAATATCGTGGAATATATCACCATCACGGGTGGCCCAGCACGTTTCGCCCCATCTATGCAGCAATTCAACGCTGATGCTGCGAAGGCGATTAAAGACGGGTTTCAACCTTGGGGAAACCCCTCTACCGACGGCGAATAACTCCTCCAAGCTTGCGTGCGATACGGCAGAACTCCCCAAAACCGACCGCACACCAATCCGGGCAGGATTGACCAGACGGCACCACTTCGGCTAGAAGCGGGGCCATGAAAACGTGGCTGTCGCTTGTCCTGGTAATCCTCGCAATACTCACGACGGCCCGCGCGCAGACGCCGGTACTAGAGTCGCAAAAGCTGGCCATTGCAAAGTATCCGGATCTCGCGGATGGCAAGTCAAAGTTCAACCAGAAGTTTCTCGCCATGGTTGTCGCCCAGCGGGCGAGCGACGCAAGCTTTTTGCAGCGGGACGATTGGCCGATGGTCATCGCCGATCGTACCGCCGCCGCCCTCGACGTGAAACCCGCCGCAAATACCGACGGCCCCAATCACTCCGCGACGCTCGATGCTCCCGTGGGGCGCATCACCATTCACGGCTCGGTGATGCAGAAGATGGACACCGGGCTGCTCCTCAACACGATTCACGGTGTGGTGCTGCTGCGCGGATACGCGGCGAAGGAAGGGGCCACGATCACCGTACCGACGATGAAGGCCGAGCCCTACGACTATACGGACCTGGACGGCGCCAAGCGGCGTGTAGACTCCTATCAGGCGCTCAAGTGATGGCCAGGGATTCGAGGGCATTCGGGGCGAGGCCGAAATGCTAAACTGAGCCGGTCGCTATTTTCCGCCCTTCGAATCGGCCGTCCTTTGGGTGCCATTACGGCGCTGTCCGCGGCCGCGAGTTCTATTGGACTTGGGTCGCCGGACAGTTTTTCTCCCTATGCCGGAGGCTTTTGCTGCGGGCTCAGTTTCGGTCGGCGCTCTGTGAACGTGGCCGACCAAGGTCTTCGCGGTCTGAAGCGTGAGTTTAACCGCCTGCGTTTTGCCGAGCAGTGGTTCCATGATCAGGTAGCCGTTGACCAGCAGCATGAGTTGCTGGGCCAGGAGTAGGGGATCGGCAAGATCCGCATCGTCGCAGAGAGCGAGCCCCTGGAGGCCTGGGGGGCAAAGAGGGCTCCGACCCTCGCGGACCGGAGCCCCGACAATTATCTCATTTGTCCGCCGCTACCGTGTTTCGCTGAAACCGCTCCAGCGCCCTGTCGCAAGCTTCGAGGTCGAATCTCACGATGCCGTAAGACGGTTTGTAGTAGGGTAAGACTCCGGAGTTCATCCAGTTCTCTACCGTCCTCTGTGACACACTGTAGCGGTCGCAGAGCTCTGATTTTTTCACCATGTTCTTGATGGCTTTATTTCTGTTCTCTGCGGTCCAGACTTCCAGGCCGCCGAGTCGCCGGCCGGGCACGAATGCCCTGCGGGCAATCAAAGTTCCTTCCAGATCAAACTTTCGATCCAGGCATCGCCTCCGATGCTTCGCCCGTGACGATTGCTCATCCCGGGCCAAGACCGACGGCGGTATGGGGAGGAGACAGGCATTCCGGGCGCTGGTCAAGACTGTGAGATACGACGCCGTCCCCTACCCGCCAGATGGCGAGATTAACGGACGGCCTTCTTTGAGTCTGCATTCTCGCTCGCAGAAGGCAGGGTGTTCCACCACTTTTCCACGTCTGCCGGGGTCACCAGTTCGCGGTAGTGCTGGAAGACCATGCGCGCGGAGTTTCCCATTTCCAAGGCGACCTCTGCAGCATTTTTGCACTGGCCAAGTCGATAGCTTGCGAAGCTGTGCCGAAGCACATTCTGTGGCCACACAATTCCGTGACGCCGGGCAAATGCTGCCGCTTTCTGATTAATGGTCGATAAACAGAAAACAGGGCCGGAAGTTTTCGCATACGGTTGCAGCCATAGGGCGAGGTTCGGCTGGATCGGAACGAGCCGCCGCTGCGCTGTCTTCGCATTACCCGCAGTCACCTCGATGTAGCTTTGCGCCAGCTTTATCTCAGGCCAGTTCAGGCGCAGTAACTCGGCCGTGCGCAGGCCGGCAAAGGCGCCGATCGCGAGGTACGGCACGAGACTCTCGTCGGCATGCTCAAGTAGCATGGTCAGTTCATCCGGGGCGAAGATGCCGATCGGCGAACCAACGTCTTTCGCCTTGGTCAGCGGGTCAGATTCGGTAGGCTGATTCTTCGGTAGATAGCCGGAAGTTTTGGCGAAATTGAAGACCGCGACAAGTTGTGCGCGGAAGTTATTTCGGCCCCGCGGACCGACGCCGAGCCCGTTGAGCCACGCCTGCAAATCCTTGGTCGTAAGATCGCTGAGTTGTCCTGGACATTCCCGGGCGAAGCGTCCCAGGCGGCTTTCCAAGTCCGAAAGGTAACGCAGACTCATGCCGTCGGCCTTTTTTGCCGCGATCATCTCGTCGACGATCTCGCGAGTGGTTTTCCTCGGCAGACTTTTTGGATGATGCTTCACGTAAAATCGCACCGCCTCAAGGAGCGACGTATGATCGCCCAGGACATTTATGGCGCTCGCGAATTCGGTGGCCGCAATTTCAAGGCTGCGACCGGTTGGTTTGATCTCCGCCAAGGCGTGGAGGTATGCACTGCGATCCCTATTCGAGAGCTGGAGCAGCTGGATATCCCCGTTCTGGAGATCGGCCGCCAGACGATACGCCTCCGCTTTTGCTTCGGCCAGGTCTGCGAAGTTTTGGCGCTTCCGCTGCCCTGCCGCTGAATAATGGGTAACCGTGTACAGGGTCCGCCCTCGGTTGTGCATCGAATAGATCTTCACGACTGCACTCCCCGATTTGACCTCTATGGGTTCGAAAGGCTTTGACCGCTTTGAGGAGGACTTCACCACCCCACGTTTGTCATGTTTTTGTCATGCAAACAAGGAAATTGCCCCGGCCACTTGATAGAATCAAGTGACCCTAACGGGATTCGAAACCGGTAGACTGGACTTCTTTGTGACCTCCTGTGTCGTTATAATACATTCTTCATAAACGACTTAGAAATATGGAATGTCGGCCTCGAAATCTGAAGGGGTCGCAGGAGGGCACGAAAACGGGTGAAATTTGTCACGTTTTGTCACGCCTGTTTCGTATTAAGTTCACCATAGCGGGTTGAGCACCCGTTACACTCACCGTGTTTTGTCGCGTCGCGTCGTGGCATCTCAGCGAACGCGGTAATCTGCTGTCGTCCCCTCGCAAGCCCAAAGTGCCTGGGCCTGACCCGATGCGGTGGACACGGGGTTGGGCCATCGGGGCAGCCGATGAGAATAATGAACGAACCAAAAACGAAGCGGCCCAAACGCCGTTACGATGAAGCGTGACGCCGGACGGCGGCAGTGCTGGTCGAGAGCATCTCGCCTCCTCTCGCCACTCCGCCCGACCTCGCACTCCCGCGCATCAGGACGAATTGCGCCGATTGAATGCCGAATTGGAGCAGCAGACGATTCAATACGGGGTGATTCCCGACAGACCGGGTCAAACAAGGGTTTGTCACGTGAAGAGGCGACAGGAGATTCGCTTGCGGCTCCTCAGTCGGCGGGGCAAGGTTTCTGCCGTTCAATCTGACCGAATCGCTTCATCTGATACCACCGTGGAATACATCCTCATCGCCTTGCAGCTTATCGTGGGCCTCGGAATTCTGAATGTCTGGATGCTTCGGTCAGGGAAAGCGACGCCGTATCGCGGCGGCGAGGCGAAGAACCTGCGCGAGGAATTCGCCGCCTACGGACTGCCATTCTGGTTTATGTGCGTGATCGGGGTGCTCAAGGTCGGATTGGCGCTCGCCCTTCTGGCCGGCATTTGGATTCGCAGCGTCGCCCAACCGGCCGCGATCGGCCTCGGGTTGCTCATGCTGGGGGCGTTCGTCATGCACCTCAAAGTGAAAGACCCGATCAAGAAAGCCGTGCCATCCATCGCCGTGCTCGCGATGTGCGCCGCGATTGCGTTGTTGTGAGGAATCGGCTGGTCAGAACGCCACCAGACACAGGTAGGCGTTCAGCGCCAGATAGAACAGCGCCGGGGTCGTCTGCGGCAGAGTATCTTTGATTTTAATCCGGACGCCGACGGCGACCAGCATCATGACGGCAAGCCCGGCGGACGCCGCGCGTCCCATCCACGGCTGGCTCAGGCCAGCCAGCAATCCGATCGCCGCGCACAACTGCAGCCAACCCACAAGGGTGCGCCGCGATCCAAGTTGGTAGCGATCGAACTCCCGCTTCATGTAGGCGGAGAGAAAGCACGCCGACCCGTAGGCGAGAAAGGAAATGGCTGAGAAAACGATCAGGGTGACGTTCAACGGCGCGAGCATAGCATCATTCGTTTATACGTCTCCGGCCCTTTGGCTCGTGCAGCGAAGAATGCATCCACTACCGGCCACAAACGTAAATTTTGCACAAAGCCTTCCATCATATGAAAAACGAGTCCGCCATCGCCATCCTTGCTGCTGTGTTTCTCGGCAGCACTTTCGCCCTCGCTGACTCCAACGTGCCGAATTCATATCCGTTGAGCAAATGCGTCGTGTCCGGCGAAAAGCTCGGAGAGCACGGCAAACCCGTGAAAGTCACGTCCGAGGGCACTGACGTCTATTTTTGCTGCAAGTCTTGCATCAAGGACTTCAATAAAGACCCGAAGAAATTCGTGAAGATGGTGACCGACGCGGCCCCCAAGAAGTAGGCACGGGCGCACCGGGTGTCGAAAATGTTTTCGCGAATGGTATCCAGAGGGCCAACACTGTCGTAAGGCATTCTTAAGTCGCCTTCTCATCTCAATCACTCGCTCTCCAATGCTGACCGAATTTTTTCAATCCCAAGGCACTCTCTACACTGCCGGCGTGATGACTCAGGCGGAGCGGGAGCAGTTTGAACTCCTCCTCGAATTTCATCAGGAGCTTCGCGAGTTCGTCGCCGGACTTTCGGAGGTGAGCGCGGCGGTGACGCTGGCCATCGCGCCGCGCGTTGGCGTGGTGCCTTCGCTAGGACTGAAGGCTCGCCTCGCCGTGCTGATTGCGAACCGCCCGCAGCAGACCAGCCCGGAGGGTTTGGTGGTATCCGGGCCAGATCGCCTGGTGCAGTGGGTCAATCCTTCCTTCAGTGCGATGTGCGGATATTCGCTGGATGAATTGCGCGGGAAAAATCTAGGACCGATTTTACAGGGTGAGAAGACCGATCGCGCGACGGCGGCGCGGATGCGGAGCGCAGTGCACGAGTATCGCCCCTGCCGCGAGACGATCCTCAATTACCACAAGAACGGCACGCCCTACTGGGTTGAGGTTGCCATCAGCCCGGTCGTTGACGACGCGGGCGAACTGCTCTGGCTCGTCGCCAGTGAGCGGGAACTGACGGACCGGGTCGCGGCGTAGTCCGCCTGAACACCGGTGGCTACACCTCCGGGTTCAGAACCTCGCGCAGCTTCATCATTCCGCGCCGAATCCGCGCCTTGATCGTGCTGAGAGGCTCATTGAGGCGCACCGCGATTTCCGCCTGCGTGAGCGAGGAGAAGAACGCGAGTTCGATCGCTTCGCGCTGGTCTTTCGAGAGCTTCTGAATGGCGTCACGGACGATCCGTTTCGTCTCCCCCGCGGCCACCGCATCGAAGGAACTCCGGTCGTCAAACTGCTCGAAGGTTTCCGCTTCGCGCTCCACGTCGTCCTGCAGCCGATTGCGGCGCACCGTCGAGCGCAGGCGGTCGATCGCCTTGTTGCGCGTGAGGGTCACGGCCCACGTCATCGGCTTGCCGCGCGCCGGGTCGTAGAGCGGTGCCTTTTCCCAGATCTGGATAAAGACATCCTGAAGCACGTCCTCGGCGGCTTCCTGATTGTTGAGCACGCGATACGCCGTGGAAAAAAGCACGCCGGAAAAACGATCGTAAAGCGTCTCGAAACTCACGCGATCTCCTTGCGCGACCCGCTGCAAAAGCTCGATCTCAGCTTCGAGGTCGTTGGCAGGATCGGTTGGCATCGGCGCAAAGCATGTGCGAGCCGCTGCGCGCCGACAATAGAAACTGAGTTGCCCGCTCAAGCGGATGGCGGAAACACCCACAACGCGGGGCGGCCGACATTGCAGTGCACGGCGCGCCCGAGCAGCGTGAGTGTCGCCCACGAATAGTAGAGGTTGTTGCGCGCAAGGCTACCGAGCACGAGCGGTGCATCCTCGATCGAGTGGAGCCGCATTTTGACTGAGGGGATCGGGTAGAATATCGTTTGCACGGTGGCATTCGCGCTGCCGTCCTAGCCGGTCAGGTTAGAAAAGCGCGTAATCCAGGCTGCGGGCGCGAGGCTGGCAGTGGCGGCCGCGCGGTCGGCGGCGAATACGGCGCCGCGACTCAACGCCGGCAGCACCAACAGACCCACAAACGCCCAGAGTGTCATCCAGCAGACGTGGCCAAACAGCGCCTCGGCCGGCGTGCGATGGGCCAGCGCGAAGGCGAATGTCCCGAGCGATGCGCCAAAGAGATTCCAGCCCAAGAGCGCGACGAGAGCCCGATGGTTCAGGCCGTTGGTGAGCTGCCATTCACGCCGGCACGATTCCACGGCGAATTCCGACTGCGACAAACCTTCCAGCCAACGCGCGGGCCAAAGGCTCTGCGCACGGTGTCCGATTCCGACGATGCCGCCGGTAAAAGCCGAGTCGCTCACCGCCGCGGTGAGGTTCTTTCGTCCTTCGCGAGAGATTTTGGAAATGGATGCTCCGGCCATCGCCCCGAAGATTTGCCGGCGCCCGAGAGCAAGCCCGACGGTCGCAATCAAAACCGCCGGCGCGAAGCCCGAGCTAAGCCGGAAACTCGCCCAACTCAGCAGACCAACGCCAGCCAACACCAAGCAGTGAAAAAAAGCGCCGCGAAACCAGCGACGCAGGAATTCTCCTGGCGTTGGCGCTGGCGGCGGCATCAACCACGCGCCTCCTATGATATCGAACGCTGCCTGCACGACGATGGTCGCGAGGCCGATGATGACGCACGCCGTTGTGTCGAGACCGTGAGCACTGCCGCTCGTTAGCCAATAGAGCCCGCCGGATGCCGTCACGACCCAGAATCCGACGTTCGCTATGCCGAGGCGCAGTCGGTTGCGGGCCAGCTTCAGTTGTTCCAATGTCATTCCTCCACTAAACGCAAGGCGCGGCGCGAAAGACGCACTGAAGGGGCTTCTCCCTCCATCCATCGCGGTCCGAGTCCGGTCGTATTTGGCATCTGCGACATCCACCTCAGCCGTTACCTTAGCTGAATCCCATGACTCCGATACTTTCCGCACCGCGCTGGATGCGCCATGTCTTGTTTGCCGCCGGCATTTACAACCTGATCTGGGGCGCGTTCGCCGCGGTCTTCCCTGGCGCGATATTTCGCTGGCTGGAGATGGCCCAGCCAAACTACCCGCAGCTCTGGCAGTGCATCGGGATGATCGTCGGCGTTTACGGGCTCGGTTACCTCATCGCTGCGTCCGACCCGGCGCGGCACTGGCCCATCGTGCTCGTTGGCTTTTTGGGCAAAGTGTTCGGCCCGCTCGGCATGGTGCAGGCGCTCTGGACGGGTGCGCTGCCCTGGGGCTTCGCGCTGAATTGCGTGACTAACGATCTGATCTGGTGGGTGCCATTCGCACTCATTTTGAAACACGCGTGGGATTGCTATCAGGCTGACCCCGGCGCAGGCGATCTCCCCGACGAGGCCGCGCTCCTCGCCGAAGCACGAACCAGCGCGGGCCGCAGCCTCGCGGAATTGTCGCGTGGCCAGCCTGTGCTCGTCGTTTTCCTCCGCCATGCAGGCTGCACCTTCTGCCGGGAAGCGCTCGCTGATCTTTCCGCAAGGCGCGCTGAGATCGAGAAACGCGGGACGAAGCTCGCCCTCATCCACATGGGCACGCCGGAGGCGTTTGCGGCCTTCGCGAGCACTTACCGTCTCGGCAACGTCCCGGCCGTGTCCGACCCCGAGCGGCGGCTCTATCGCGGGTTGGGCTTGCGGCGGGGAAAGCTCGCGCAATTGCTCAGCTGGAGCGTCTGGGTCCGCGGAACGCGTGCGTTCTTTGCCGGACATCGCGTCGGCCCACTCGAAGGCGACGGCACGCAGATGCCGGGTGTCTTTCTCATCCGCGATGGCCATGTCGTGCGTCGCTTCCTTCACGCCACCGCAGCCGACCGTCCTGACTACGTAGAACTCTGCCGCATTCCCGCGACGGCATGAACGCGCTCCTCGCCGCGCACTGTGCCGCGACATGGGCGCTCGTCGGTCTCATCTGGACAGTCCAACTCGTCCACTACCCGCTCTTCGCGCAAGTTGGGGCCGACGCCTTCCGCACCTGCCACGCCCGCCACACGCGCAACATCACGTTCATTGTTGCGCCGCTCATGGCCGCCGAACTTCTCACTGCCGTCCTCCTCTTTCTCCGCGGAGCGCGCGAGCCGTGGCTGCTGGCGAGCTTCGCCCCGCTGCTCTTCAACTGGCTCTCCACCTGGCGAGTGCAAGTCCCCCTCCACAACCGACTCGCCGCTGGATTTGACCCCGAGACGCACCGTCGGCTCGTGGGCACCAACTGGTGGCGCACGCTGGCTTGGACCGTTCGCGGTGGCTGCCTGATCATCGGAATCTTATCAGACCCGATCCGAGCCCCGGAGTGAACTACGAGTCAGCTCTTGCGATCTACGGTCGGCTTTTCCCTCTCCATCCGCTCCAACTCTTCCGCTGTAAATTCCTGAGCCATCATTACCCCCTTGGCGACAAGGAGGCTGACCATCAATCCGATAATAAAAATTGAGGTGACATACTCCATGGCCTACCTCCCTTTTCGAGAGTTAATGCCATGTGAGAGAACGACCACTCTCACTCCGACCCAAAGGCTGAGGATGCTCGGCACCCAAATTCCAACGAAGAGCCCATACTCATGGCTGACGAGGAACCAGAGTGAAACGCTCGCCAGAAAGCTGACGAATGCTCCGATGAGAAATGGGTAGTCGATTTTGTGAAACATAATCTGGAGCGAGTTGGAGAGTCCTTCGCGAGGCTCGAATCCAAAGAACAGTTGGGGAACGCTACAAGTTAGCCGGCCTATGCCTTCGATTGAGAAACGGAATGAGAAGCGCGCACTCCGCGCTGGCATCTGCAATCCTCGGAAACAAGTCGGCTCACCTGCGTGATTGCGCGTCCACAGCGCTCGGGGGAGCGTATCCCTAGAGACTCGAAAGCGAATCATATGAATGAATCCACGTCACCCTCGCGCGTCTGGCTCATCACCGGCTGCTCCAGCGGCTTTGGCCTCGCGCTGGTCACCTCGCTGCTTTCGCGAGGGCAGCAAGTCATCGCCACGGCGCGCCAGCTGGAAGCGCTCGTTGGGCTGGCCGCGCGCTACCCGGAGACGTGCCGTGCACTCCCGCTCGATGTCACCAATGTGGTTCAAGTGAAGAGCGCGATTGCTGAAGCGGCGAATGCCTGGGGACGGCTCGATGTCATCGTGAACAACGCCGGCTACGGACTCGTCGGTGCTTTTGAGGAACTCGGGGCTGATCAAATCGCCCGCAACTTCAGCGTGAACTTCTTTGGCGCGCTGGAAGTCATTCGTGCGGCACTGCCCGTTCTCCGAGCGCAAGGCAGTGGGCACATCGTGAACATTTCCGCCGCCGCGGTGATTTCGAATTACGCCGGCTTTTCCATCTACGGCGCGACCAAGTGGG
>NZ_JBDUCX010000223.1:0-11521 GCF_040003245.1 Chthoniobacter sp. | reverse complement strand
ATCTGGGAGCGTCAACTCCAGGCCACGGGCCGCACCATGTGCCAGCCGAAGAACTCTGTGGCCGCTTCCTCGCCGTGCAGCGATGGGCGGCACGTCTTTGCCTTGTGGAGTTCCAACGATCTGGCCGCGTTTGACCTCGACGGGAATCTCCTGTGGGTGCGCGGGCTCACCGCCGATTACCCAAATGCCAGCAACAGTCTCGGCATGGCTTCATCGCCCATCGTAATCGGCGAGACGTTGGTGGTGGTCATCGAGAACGACAGCGAGAGCTACTCCCTTGGTCTCGACGTGAAGACCGGTTCCAACCTCTGGAAGCTCGACCGGCCGAAGAAGGCGAACTGGAGCAGCCCCGTGCTGTGGCGGGCGGATGCCCACGCGGCGCCCGTCGCCGTGCTGCAATCGTCCAAGGGACTCCTTGCCGTTGATCAGGTCAGTGGCAGTCAGCTCTGGGAATATGCCGAGGGCGCTTCCACCATGAGCTCGAGCGTGGTTGCGGCGGGTGTGATCTATGCCCCATCGAATGGCATCACCGCACTCGCACCGCAGGCCGGTAATGCCGCGCCGACCCAGCTTTGGCGCTCGAAGCAAATCAATCCCGCCACCATCAGCCCTCTGGTTCTCGGAAATCGCATCTACAGCCTCAATGGGGCCGGTGTCATCTCCGCCGCGGAGATCAAAACGGGCGACATCAAATGGAAGCTGCGGGTCACCGGACCGTTCAGCGGCTCACCGGTGGCCGCGGGCGAGCGGGTGCTGTTGGTCAATGAGAAGGGACTCGTGCAAGTCGTGGACACCACTGCCCCGGAAGGCGCGGTGGTCGGGCAGTTGCAACTGCCGCTCAAGACGGAGACCAAGGAATTTATCCTGTGCACGCCGGCGATCAGCGGAAATCACGTCTACCTGCGGACGGACAGCGCTCTCTGGCGGCTTGGCGAGTAGGGTGGCGAAAGGGCCTTTCTTGGAGGCGAGGTCCACTCTTCATTGTCACGTAATTGTAACGGTGACCGAAGCTCCCAAGGTGTTAACTCTCGGCAGTCGTTTCCGCCGTGACCGCCCAGTCCTCCTCTACCACTATTCCCGAGCCGAAAATGGCGGATGGGATAGTGGATTGGCGGACGCTGATCGGGCATAGCGAAGCAGTGCAGGCGACAGAGCCGACCGACAATGCTTTCGAGCGCTTTCGCGACCACAAGCAGGAATACATGGCGGTGCTCGACGAACAACGCCCGGCGGGCGTCTGCGCGCGGCGCGAGATCGGGATGCTGCTGGGCGGGCGCTATGGCTACGCCCTTTTCGCGCGCAAGCCAGTCCGGGCGCACATGGCGCCGACTTCGCTTTCCGTGTCGGTGGACATGACCGTCGACGCGGTGTTGCGGGCGGTATTTTCGCGGGCGGCCGTGGAGTTCTACGATGACGTCATCCTCGTCGATAGCGAGGGCCTGTTCCTGGGCTTGATGCACGTACATACCTTGGTGCGCTTGCAGACCTCGTTGCTGGAGGCGCACGTAGAGCAATTGCAGGCGCAACGCCGCGAGATCGCGGTGAAGAACGAGCAGATGGAGACCGACCTGGCGCTGGCGCGCGAGATGCAACTTACTCTCCTGCCACGGCGCTTCCCGGCCTTCCCGCCGGATGCCTCAGTGGAAGAGAGCAGCCTGCGCTTCGCCCACCGCTACCTACCCTCGACGGCAGTGAGCGGGGATCTGTTTCACGTCCTGCCGCTCGATGAGCACCGGGCGGGCGTCTTCATTTGCGATGTCATGGGGCACGGCGTGCGCTCGGCGCTCATTACCGCCATGATGCGCGTCCTCGTGCAGGAGGCCTGCGCCAATGCCTCTGATCCGGGCGAGATTCTCGCTCGCGTGAATCGTGGGCTGATCGAAATTATTCCCACGGAAACAGGCGTGATGTTCGTCACCGCCGCCTATGCCGTGTTTGACGCTGAAACTCGTTCGGTGCGCTACGCCAGCGCGGGACATCCGGCGCCGTTGCACGTGGGGCGGGGAAAGGGAACGGTCGGGTTTCTCGCCGTGCCTCGCGGAGATTTCAATCCCGCCCTCGGCGTCTTCCCGCAGGTGGATTTCCGCGACTACGAGCGGACGCTCGAGGACGGAGATGTCGTCTTGTTTTATACCGACGGTTTGTTCGAAGTGGAGGACGTCAATGGGGAGCAGCTCGGCACCGAAGGGCTCGCGAATTGCGCCCGATCGCAGGCGTCGCTGCCGCTGACGGGACTCGTAAACGGGATCGTCTCGGCCGTGCAATCCTACGCGGCGCAAGGCTTCGACGACGATGTCTGCCTGCTGGCCACGGAGATGCCGGCGCGGCTGATGCGGTGAGGGAGCGGGCAGCGGTCATGCAGGTTTGATTTCCGTTACCCGATCCGAATTTCGTATCTAGTACGGTTTGCAAGCGATTGATGAGTCCTCGGTTGCCCAAGTCCAAACAAAAGGGTGAGCATTTCCACGATTTTCCGGCACTCCGCCGGCATCACTGGATCGGGCTATTTGGTTTGAAGGAACTCGACAACTTCCCCGTGCCGAATGATGGCAACGGCTTCCTCAATGACGTATCCCCTAAACGAGTTTTTTGACCGATATTTCACCCGTACTGCCCATGCCTTCCCGTCTTTAAACGTCATTAAAGTGACGGGCGACCATTCGATATATTCGGTCGATTTTGGATCTTTAAGGCGCGCCTTGAGATATCTCTCAACCTCGAGCACACCACCGTCCCACGGGCTATTAATCGGCTTTTCCCCAACTTCTGCTTTGAGACGCGCACTTTCCGCTGCTGCCTTGGCTGCCATCGCTTCGCTTTCCATCCTTTGTGCGCGTGCGAGTTGTTCTTTACGCGCCTGTTCCATTTGTATCCGCTGGGCGCGTTCGATCTGAACTTGATCGGCAAAATTCGTTTTGGCGTAGTGCAACTGCCTCTGGCCGCTGAGAAAGCGGAGCGTCAGTATTTCGCCAGAGCGCCTCAACAACTCGACACGGCTGCCACCCGGCACCGTTACGGTTCCCGATGAGGCGGGGATTGAAAAGCTTTCACTGGCCTTCAACGTCACTTGTTTGGGCAGTTCGTTGTCCGCCACCTTGGAAATATCGAATATGGGGACGGGGGGCTTTTGCGGCTGGCTAGGAACTTTACCTGTTGTGGGTGGCTTGCTTGGAGTTGCCGCGTTGGAAGGAGCACCTATGGCCGTTGACGGCTTCGTCGTAGCTGATTCATCTGTTTGTGAAGTCGATTTATCCGGGGCGGTTTCGGGAGATTTTTCTAGCAGCGCGGCAATCACACTGATGAGTATCACGACCGCAAACGCCTTGAAGATCGTGGAAAGGCAACCTGATTTCTTTTCTTTGTCCGCCATGGGGTATCCTTCGTGTTTAGCCTGAGGCTGTGGAGTTTGGCGGTTTTCCTTCCGCGTGGCAAGAATGCTCAAGTTGTTGTGGAAAAGGGCGTCCGTAGGTCGCAGGCCCTTTCAAACGCGCGAGGAGCTAACCAAATTGATATCTCCGGTCGACAAACGCCGAGGAGGTGGTCAATAGCATCCTTGCAAAGCTCTTGGAGCGGCGCTGAGTAGACCACTGGTCAAGTGAGTTGACCAGTCGGCGTCAGGCCGGTCATTCTCACCGGCCATGAGCCTGGCCATTCACCGACCGTCCCTCGTCGAGCAAGCCGCCGAGGCATTGCGCCAGGCTTTGCAGGAGAGGACTTGGATTGGCCGGATGCCCGGGGAGCGGGAATTGAGCCGGCAGCTCAATATCAGCCGCCCGACGCTGCGCGCCGCGCTCGAACTGCTGCGGGCGGAGGGGCGATTGAAGGTATCGCCGGGGCGCCAGCGCGTGATTGTGAAGCGGGCGGGGGGCGGGGCGCCGCTGCGCTTGCGCACGGTCGGTGTGCTGACGCCGCTGCCGTTGCAGGAGATCCCGCCGTTCGCGCTTTGCTGGATGGACCGATTACGCGAATTGCTCGCCCAGGCTGGGCTGCAACTGGAGATTCATAGCGGCCGCCGCTGGTACTCGCGCCGGCCGGAAAAGGACCTGGCCGCGCTGACGGAGCAGGCGCCCGCCGGGGCGTGGTTGCTGTTCATGACCAATGAGCGGATGCAGCGCTGGTTTGTGGAGAGCAAACTGCCGGCGGTGCTTTCGGGCTCGGGTCACCCAGGCATCGAATTGCCGTCGGTGGATTTCGACTATCGCGCGGTGTGCCGGCATGCGGCGGGCCAATTCCTGCGGCGGGGGCATCGGCGAATCGTCCTGTTGATGCAGGCTTCGGACACGGCTGGGGACCGCGAGAGCGAGGCGGGTTTTCTCGAGGCGTTTCAGACCAGGGCAGGCGCGGCGGCCAACGCGATCGTCGCCCATCACGACGGGACACCGGAAAGCATTCGCCAACGATTGCACGGACTGCTGGGCGTGGCGGCGGCGCCCACGGCGTTCCTGGTGGCGCGCTCGATGCCAGCGTTGATGACGGCGAGCGAGTTGCTGCGGCGGGGCCTGCACGTCCCGAGTGATGCCGCGGTCATCGCGCGCGACAGCGATCATTTTCACGAATACTTCTCGCCGCAACTGGCCCGCTATCGCGCCGATCCGGAGATGCACGCGCGCCGCCTCTCGCGGATCCTCATCCACTTGATAGGGGAGGCTCTGCACCGCTCCAATCGCATTCGCATCATGCCGAAATTCTTCCCGGGCGAGTCGCTGGGGGAAATGCGCCGCAGTTCCTGACCCGATCCATACCGCCCCGCCCCGCCCAGAGGCCGCTTCCCAGCACTTTTTCCGCAATGGAGCCCACAGAGCCCATAGAGCCATGCACTTTTTGTGCGGAGTTATGCGAGACTTCCCCGTATGAATTCAGACGAATCCCACTCCGCTCGCAACGGCCGGATCGCCCACTTCCCGCCGGCCATCCGCCAGGCTCTCAATGAACGCTCCTCACCAAAGAACGCAGGCAGCGCCTCGTAAATGACTCAACCCCGCCCGAGCCTGATGCCGGAGGCATCCCAGCGCCCCTAGCCGGTGGTTGAGCGAAGCGACACCTCCGGAAATGGTGCAGGAGACGGCTCACCTCGAAGAGGTGGCAGCCCCTGCTCGATTCAAGCCGAATGAAGCCAATTCAAGGTAAATCAAGGCTCTCAAGCCCCGAAATTTCTCCCTCACGTGCAGGTCACGCACTCTTTTCTCTCTGCCTCGACACATCTGCCATTGCCCCGCAATGGATAGCGGCGGCAGGCGCGCCTCAAGCCGAATCAAGCCTTATCAAGGCGCTCAAGCCTCGGAGATTTTCTCCCACGCGCAACCCGATGAAAGAACATTGTAGTGGAAAACTTGACATCCCATCCGCATCAGAATTTTCATTGTCTTATCGGAGACGGGGAGTTACGACCGGAGGCGGCCCTTAAGTGATTTGGCAATACATGGATCAAAGTGCTCCAAAGTCGGTGCGTAGGAGAGAGACGACGAATAGGGTAGTCGGCGTCGCTCTCGTGATGATGATTTGCCTGGGGGCGGCTTATGCTTTCTGGAGTACGACGCACATGTTGCGCACCCTGCGGCTCGTCGATCATACGCTTGAGGTGCGATTGGAACTGGAGCATACGTTCGCGGGAGTGATCGATGCCGAAACTGCAGAGAGAGGTTATCTACTGACCGGCAAGCAACCTTTCCTGGAGATGATGGCGCCGAGTCTGCAAACGGCGCGGCAATCGCTCGAGGCACTGCGTCGGTTGACCGCAGACAACCCCGCTCAGCAAAGACGGTTGGACCGGTTGATGCCGTTGTTCGACAAGAAAGTCGCACGCCTGAGTGATCAAGTGAAAGTGCGGCAGGAGCAGGGACTGGACGCGGTGGTTGGAAACGTCGGCACGCCGGAAGGCCTGCAGTTGATGGACGATATCCGCGGGATTATTTACGAGATGGGGGGAGACGAGGATCGTTTGCTCAGCGATCGTACCGTGGCGGCGCAGGCTGCCTCCCACACCACACTGATGGTGGTGAGTTTGGGCAGTGCCAGTATTATCGTGCTGATCGCGCTGGCCGCGGTGATGACGCAACGGGAATTAGCGGCGCGAAGGAACGCGGCGCAGGTGCAAGGGGCGGCCCGCGGCTATGCAGAAAGCATCGTGGACACCGTCCGGGAACCCTTGCTCGTGCTCAGTTACGATTTGCGAGTGGAGAGAGCCAATCGCGCCTACTATCAAGCCTTTCGGACCACCCCGGCCGAAACCGAGGATCGTTTGCTCTCGGAAATCGGGGATGGGCAGTGGAATCACCCGCAACTCGCCGGTCTGGTGACGGCCGCGTTGAGGCTGGATGAGAAATTCGACGATTTGGAATGGTCTTACGATCTGCCTGCCACCGGCCGCCGAACCGTGCTCCTCAGTGGGCGCAAGCTTTATCGGCCGGGCAATCATACAGAAGCGGTATTGCTGGCGATCGATGATGTCACCGAGCGGCGAAAGACGGAACAAGCACTGACAACCAGCGAGGAACGGTTTCGCACGATCGTCGAATCCGTGGAGGATTATGCCATCCTGATGCTCGACGCGGAAGGCTGCGTCGCCAGTTGGAGTCGGGGTGCGGAACGGACCGAGGGTTACAAGGCCGAAGAAATCGTGGGCCGCCACTTCTCGCGGTTCTATCCGCCGGAAGATGTCGCGGCGGGTAAACCGGAACGCGAACTGGCCGAAGCCCGAAAGACAGGTCGCGTGGAGGATGAGGGCTGGCGTGTGCGCAAGGATGGGACACGCTTTTTTGCGAACGTCATCATCTCGGCGATCCGCGATGAGGAGGGGCAATTGAAAGGGTACGTGAAGGTCGCGCGCGACATCACGGAACGACATCGCATCGACCAGATGCATGTGCATTTTCGGGCACTCTTCGATTCGCTGCCCGGTCTCTATCTCGTCCTCACGACAGATTTGACCATCGTGGCCGTGAGCGATGCCTATTTGAAAGCGACGATGATGGAGCGCGACGGAATGCTCGGGCGCCGCCTCTTCGATGTTTTTCCGGACAATCCCGACGACCCCCAAGCCACCGGCGAGACCAATCTGCGAGCGTCCCTGAATCGGGTGCTGAAGACTGCCCGGGCAGATACAATGGCGATCCAAAAATATGACATCCGGCGCCCCGACGGGACATTTGAAGAGCGCTATTGGAGCCCGGTGAATTCACCGGTCCTGGGAGCGGGACGCAGCATCGAGTATCTCATCCATCGCGTGGAGGACGTCACTGACTTCCTCAAGCAAAAGGAACCTTCTGCGAGCGCCCGGGGCGAGACCCCGATTCGGGTGGATCGTGTGGAAGCGGAGATGTTCCGCAGCACTCAACAAGTGCAGGCCGCGAACAATCAATTGCGCGCGGCCAACGCCGAATTGGAGGCCTTCTCTTACTCCGTATCTCACGATTTGCGCGCTCCGCTCCGGCATATCGACGGCTTTGCTGATTTATTAGGTAATCATGCCGGTGCGACGTTGGATGACAAAGGGCGGCGATATCTTAAGACGATTGCTGACTCGGCCAAGCGGATGGGCGCATTGATCGATGACTTATTGGTCTTTTCACGCATTGGCCGCGCGGAAATGCGCCGGACAAAGGTGGATTTGAATGCTCTCGCGGACGAGGTCGTTCAGGAGCTTCGGGTTGAGACCAATGGGCGAAATGTCGTCTGGGAACGACACAAATTGCCGCTCGCCGATGGAGATCCCGCTCTGTTGAGGCAGGTATTGGTGAATCTTTTGGCCAATGCCGTAAAATATACCCGTCCAAAAGACCCTGCGATGATCGAAATAGGATATGTGAAAACAGGTGAAGAGGATACGTTTTACGTGCGAGATAACGGCGTTGGTTTCGACATGACCTACGTCGGGAAGTTATTTGGTGTCTTTCAGCGTCTTCACCGGGCGGAGGAGTTTGAGGGCACGGGGATCGGTTTGGCGAATGTCCAGCGCATCATCGTGAGGCACGGGGGCCGGGTATGGGCCGAAGGCAAGCTCGGCGAGGGCGCAACCTTTTCTTTCACCTTGCCGACCGGGGCGGGGTCTAATTTATGCGTCAGCGAACCGATTAATTCATCTCAATGACCACCAAAGTTAAGCGGATTCTCCTCGTCGAAGACAGCGAACATGACATCGAGTTGACCCTTGCGGCGCTGGAAGCGCACAATGTTGCCAATGAAGTCGATACCGCCCGCGATGGCGCGGAGGCACTGGATTACCTTTATCGCCGCGGGGCTTTCGCCGGGCGATCCAACGACCTGCCGGTCGTGGTGCTGCTGGATCTGAAAATGCCCCGGGTGGATGGATTGGAAGTCTTGCGGCAGATCAAGGCAGATCCTGAATTGAAAAAGATCCCGGTGGTGATGCTCACGTCCTCCCGCGAAGAGCAGGACTTGGTGCGCAGCTACGAACTGGGAGTGAATGCCTACGTGGTCAAGCCCGTGAACTTCACGCAGTTCATGGACTCGGTGAAACAGCTTGGCTGCTTCTGGGCGGTCATCAACGAGCCGCCGCCTTTGCCAGCCCAGCCTGCATGAGCGATCCGAAGAAATCAGAAAAGGCGGGCCCTCGAGTGCGGATCATCCACCTCGAGGACAACCTGCTGGATCGAGAAATGGTGGCCGCGATGCTGGAGAGCAATGGCATCGATTGCGACATCGTCTACGCGCAGGACCGCGACTCGTTCCTGGCCGTTCTCGAAAGCGAAGATGCCGACGTGATCATCTCGGATTTTTCACTGCCGGGCTACGATGGCGGCCGGGCGCTCGAATTGGCCCGCAAAATGCGCGAAGAAGTGCCCTTCATTTTCTTTTCCGGCACGCTGGGCGAGGAGGCTGCCGTCGAGAGCCTGAAGAACGGCGCGACCGATTATATCTTGAAACAGCGGCCCGAGCGGCTGGTATCGGCGGTGCGGCGGGCCTTGAAAGACGCCGCGGCGCGCCGGGCTCGCGAACGCATGGCGGAGGAATTGCAACAGCGCGATGCGCTGTTGCGAAACATCATGGAAAACGTGGAGGATCTCGTCTCGGTGGTGGATCTCGAAGGCCGATTGATCCTGAGCAGCCCTTCCCACCGGAAGCTTTTCGGGATGACCACGCCGGTCGTGGGTGCGGAGTTTCTGGCGAATGTCCATCCCGATGATCAAGGGCGCATCAAAACGCTCTTCGAGCGGGCCATCGAGGAAGGTTCGAGCCGGGCCGTCGAATATCGCCTGCAACTTCCGGATAGTACCGTGCGCTATCTGGAGGCCCACGGGAAGCTCATGTTCGATGAAAGCGGAGGAAAGCAGGGCGTGCTGTGGGTGGCTCGCGATATCACGGAACGCCGGTTCGCAGAACAGCAGATCCTCGAGCAAGCGGCGTTGCTCGATGAAGCGCGTGACGCCATCTGCGTGAACGACCTCGATCAACGCATTCTGTTTTGGAACAAGAGCGCGGAGCGGCTCTACGGATGGACCTCCAACGAAGCCCTGGGACGCAACGCCAATCAATTGCTTTGCCAGGACCAGGTGGCGTTGGTGGCGCTGAAAACCCTGATCCAGTGCGGAGAGTGGAATGGGGAACTGCACCAGGCGACGCGGGCCGGGACGCGCCTCGTGGTGGCGAGTCGATGGACGTTGATCCGCGACGAAGCCGATGCGCCGAAGTCCATCCTCGTGATCAATACGGACATCACGGAAAACAAAAAGGCGGAGCGGAAGATCGAGGAACAGGCGGCCCTGCTCGACAAGGCGCGCGATGCCATTCTCGTGTGCGATCTCAACCAGAGCGTCGTCTATTGGAACGAAGGGGCCAGTCGGCTTTATGGCTGGGCGCAACCGGAAGCGGTGGGGAGGCGCGTGGAGGAGCTCCTTTTTGGGAAGACCCCTGCCGGATGGACCGGCATTCGCCACGCGGTGGATGAAAAGGGCGAGTGGATCGGCGAACTGCACCAGCGGGCGCGCGACGGCCGGGAACTGGTCGTCCAGTGCCGCCAGACGCTGGTGCGCGATGCTACGGGCAAGCCGACGTCGGTTCTCTATATCAACAGCGACATGACGGAGCAGAAGAAGATCGAAGCGCAGTTTTTGCGCACCCAGCGCATGGAGAGCATCGGCGCGCTGGCCGGGGGCATCGCGCACGATTTGAATAATGTGCTCGGCCCGATCATGATGGCCGTGGAGGTCATTCAGAGCGACCCCCGCAACCCAGCCAACGCGGGCTTGCTGGAATTGGTTGGGAGCAGCGCGAAGCGTGGTTCCGAGTTGGTGAAGCAGATTCTGTCGTTTGCCCGCGGCATCGATGCGCAAAAGACCATGCTCAAGATCCCGCAATTGATCGGCGAGGTGGTGAAGCTGGCGACCGATACCTTCCCGCGCGACATCACGGTGCGATCCAGGGTCACGGACGATCTTCCCCCTGTTCAAGGTGATGCCACCCAGATGCATCAAATTTTGCTCAACCTCTTTGTCAATGCGCGCGACGCGATGCCCAAAGGGGGAAATCTCGATATCCAGGTTCGGACGGTGATCTTGGACAAGCGGCTGACCAAGTTTCATCGCGAGCCGCTTTCCGGCAGTTTTGTGGAGATCAAAGTATCTGACACGGGCACGGGGATTCCGACCGAAGTGTTGCCGAAGATTTTCGAGCCGTTTTTCACCACCAAGGATCCCGGGAAAGGCACCGGCCTTGGCCTGTCCACCGTGCTGGGCATCGTGAAGGCGCACGGCGGATTCGTGGAAGTAATCAGCGAGCCGGGGAAGGGGACCTCGTTCTTCATCTACCTGCCCGCCACCGAGGCCGCTCCAGTCACGCCGGAGCCCGCGGAGGCCGGTGAGCCGATGCATGGTCGCAATGAGGAAATATTGATCGTGGACGACGAGGCGGCGATCCTGGAAATCACGCGGGAGACGCTGGCGGCCTTCAATTACCGCGTGCTGGCCACCAGCAGCGGCGAAGAGGCGGTGTCGCTCTTTGCCCGTCATCACACCGAGATCGATCTGGTGATCACCGATCTGCTCATGCCTGGCATGGATGGCCCCACACTGATTCATAACCTGCGCAAAGTGAAACCGAACGTGAGGCTGATCGCGGTGAGCGGCATCTCCGCGGACGCCAAGCAGTTGAACACCCAGGGCTTTTTGAAGAAGCCGTTCGGCACGGCGGCCCTGCTGAGGAGCGTGCGTTCCGCATTGGACGCTTGAGCGGCGCGGCTCTTTGGAGGCTTGGCACGAAGTGCGACGCGTCGATGGGTGAGCAGGCAAGTCATTTGGAAAGAGCGAAGGCGCCCTCCTCGCGGAGAGCGCCTTCCTATTTGGCGGCGATAAGCCGAATTCTGTCCCGCCGCGGTTGCCCGCGCCGGGGATGATCATTTCTCTCAGCCCGCTTGCGCGGACCGCCGCGCGCCTTGCGGCGCGCTGATGCGACTATTACCCGGGAGTGCCGTGCCCGAAGGCGTGGCGGAGCAGGCGGCTCGGCTCCCTGTTTTGTCTTGCACCGCATGGGGTTTGTCGTGCCCCGGCACTTGCGTGCCGGGCGGTGG